>SCVK01000525.1 GCA_004297075.1 Chitinophagaceae bacterium | reverse complement strand
AAGAGCTTCTATCTGATCGGCTCGGATTACATCTGGCCGCGCACATCGATGAAGATCGCGCGCAAGCACATCGAGGGCAAGCTGGGCGGTAAGGTCTCGGGCGAAGAATACTTCCCGCTCGGGCACACCCAGTTCAACTCGGTGATCAACAAGATCAAGCTGACAAAACCGGATGTGATCTATGCGGCGGTGGTCGGCGGCTCCAACGTCGCCTTCTACAAGCAACTCAAGGCCGCCGGTATCGACCTGTCGAAGCAGACCATGCTGACCATCTCGGTTACCGAGGACGAGATCGACGGCATCGGTGGCGAGAACATCGCGGGCGCCTATGCCTGCATGAAGTACTTCCAGTCGCTCGATAACCCGAACAACAAGGAATTCGTCGCCGCCTTCAAGAAGATGTGGGGCGAGAAGACCGTGATCGGAGACGTCACCCAGGCTGCCTATCTCGGCCCGTGGCTGTGGAAGTTGACGGTCGAGAAGGCCGGCTCCTTCGACGTCGACAAGATCGCCGCAGCTTCTAAGGACGTCGAGTTCAAGGGCGCGCCGGAAGGCTATGTGCGCATCCACGAGAACCATCACCTCTGGTCGAAGACCCGGGTGGGCCGCGCAAAGCTCGATGGCCAGTTCGAGCTGATCTACGAGACCGCCGATCTCGTCGAGCCGGATCCGTTCCCCAAGGGCTACCAGTAAGAAGCGTTACCCGTAGGAGTCGCGGCGCCCGCCGCACTTTTCCTCAAGGCAAACCGCTCCCTGGCGTGGATCGCAAGTCCATGCCTCAAGACCCCGCGTCGCGACTCTGCATCGCGACGCGGGACCCTTATTCCTGACGGAGGACATCGATGTTCGGCGACTACTCGCTTGGTGATCTCGGCTCCATCTTCGTCATGCAGGGATTTGCCGGACTGATCCTGTTCTCCGTTTACGTTCTGATGGCACTCGGCCTCGCGATCATCTTCGGCCAGATGGGCGTCATCAACATGGCCCATGGCGAGTTCATGATCCTCGGCGCCTACGTCACCTGGCTGACGTCGAATTTGTTCCAGGCTTATCTGCCAAGCCTGTTCAGCGGCTATTTCTTCCTCGCGATGATACTGGCGTTTCTGGCATCCGGCGCGCTGGGGATGCTGGTCGAATGGGCGCTGATCCGCCATCTCTACAAGCGTCCGCTCGATACGCTGCTCGCCACCTGGGGCCTGAGCCTGATCCTGCAGCAGACCTATCGTTC
>SCVK01000452.1 GCA_004297075.1 Chitinophagaceae bacterium | reverse complement strand
CATGATCGCCGGATGAAATGAAAATCTTGCTGCCGCTGACCCGATAGCTGCCGTCGCCGCACGGCTCCGCCCGGGTCGTCAGGAGCGACAGATCGGATCCCGCCGCGCTTTCGGTCAAGGCCATCGCGCCGGTCCATTCGCCGCGAACGAGCGGAGGGAGCCAGCGCGCCTTGAGTTCGGCGTCGGCATGCGCGGCGAGCGCCTCGCACGCGCCGCGCGTCAGGCTCGGGCAGAGGCCGAATGACAGATTGGTGGCCGACAGCATCTCGTCGGTCCATAGCTGAACGATCAGCGGCAGGCCTTGTCCGCCATGCTCGGGGTCGGCGCTGAGCGCGGGCCACCCGGCGGCGGCAAAGTCGCGATAGGCTGCGGCGAAACCCGGCGGCGTCTCGACCACCCCGTCAACCAGCCGACACCCATGTTCGTCCCCCTCGCGGTTGAGCGGATGCAGCCGGTCCGCGCACAGGCGGCCCGCCTCCTCCAGCACCGCAGCGGCGAGATCCACGTCGACGTCGCGGCCCAGTTCGGACATCGCTTGCTCGAACCCCAGCACCTTCTCGAGGAGAAAGCGATAGTCCGCGACCGGAGGCACATAGCTTGCCAAAACCCACTCCCTGAAAAATCGGCCGCCGCCACGCCGCCCACCCGGCTCATCGCAGCTCTTCATAAGGCCACCGGCGTCAACCGCCGCGGTGACCGCCCTTCTCGTCGGCGACCGCGATCAAGCGCCCGATCGGTCGATGGTACGCACCAGCTTCGCCTTGCCGGTCGCGCCATATTCCATCGAGAAATCGCCGGGCTCCACCAGATGCACCCGGGCGCGGAAGCGGAGCTTGTTCTGGATCGCCGCTTCGAGCTCCTGCGCCAGGCGCGCGCGGGTCTCGACCGCGACACCGGGCTTGAGGCATATCTCGACATCGACCGGAGCCTCGACGACCGCCGAGGCCGAATAGCGCAATATCTGGATATCGCCGCCGACGAGATCCGAGCTTGCCGCCACCACATCGCGAACCGCATTGGGAAAGACGTTGACGCCTTTCACCAGCAGCATGTCGTCAATCCGTCCGCGAAATTCGATGCGCGGTCCGGGACGCCGGCAAGGGCATGGATCGGTGAACACCCGGATCAGATCCTTGTCGCGCCAGCGGATCAGCGGCAGGCACTCCTTCACCAGCCCGGTGAAGACCACCTCCCCCTCCACCCCGTT
>SCVK01000241.1 GCA_004297075.1 Chitinophagaceae bacterium | reverse complement strand
CCCGCCGCTTTGCCCATACAATAGTGCATATGCATGGTAACGCCTGCAGAGGCGCTCAGATGCACAAGGGCTAATATGATGACGAGAAGCTTTTTCATGTACTAAGACCAGACAAAAGTAATAGTAATATCCTGCAAATTTTGCTAAAATTCCGGACGAACGGCTGAAAACCGCTTATTCTGAGCAGGTTAATACCTGATAAACGAAGCGTTTGGCAGGTCATACAACAACGATTCAGCCGGGTAAACTATCTCCGGATAAACCTGCCGGCATAGTTGTTTCCGCAATTTTAACAACCTGACCAAAATCATCTTTTGTGAAAAAGGCTTATTCTAATTTGCCTGCCATATACAGTTTTCATTATCCTGTTAGCTAAGCGGTATGTCTGATCCTTTTGTAACCATCCCCAAGGGGAATCCATTTTCTGCCCGTACTATTTTTTACTGGCGGCTTGCCCAAACTTTGGTATGGTTGGTGGGTGCAGGTATTTTGCTGAGTTTGTTCCTCCTTCCAAAAATGGGTTTGCTGCTGTTCTGGAATATCCTGATTCCCGTGGCGCCTGCTTTGTTTGTATTTGCCCCCGGTGTATGGCGTAATGTTTGTCCACTGGCCACCACCAATTTATTACCCCGCCATTGGGGACTCTCACAAAGAAAAAAACTAACTGCTACACAATTGGGGAAACTGAACCTGCTGAGTGTGCTGCTGCTCTACGCCATTGTTCCCCTGCGCCATGCGGTGTTCAATACAGATGGCATTGCTACGGGTTTACTCATTGTTATACTCACCACCGTGGGTATTACCCTCGGTTTTTTCTACGAATGGAAAAGTGCCTGGTGTTCCGGTCTTTGCCCTGTGCATCCTGTTGAAAAACTTTATGGCAGTAATGTGGCCTTCACTGTCCCCAATGCGCATTGCCATAAATGTATGAACTGTGTGGTGCCCTGTCCGGATTCAACACCCAATATCCACCCTTCCGCATCTGTGAAAACTATCTACCATAAACTGAGTGGCTGGTTAATCGTTGGCGGACTGCCCGGTTTTATCTGGGGATGGTTTCATGTGCCGGATCATGCGTATGTGGCCGGCATCAACGCTTTCCCCGGTGTATACCAAATGCCGCTGATGGGCATGCTGCTCACTTTATCCATCTATGCCATTTTTGCGGAGCTGGTGGTTCCCGGCAGCGAAAAAAAACTGAGTGGCTTGTTTGCTGCGGCGGGTGTATCCTGTTATTACTGGTATCGTTTGCCCGCTTTGTTTGGTATGGGCGATTTTAAGGAGGATGGTTTTCTGGTAGACCTGAGTAGCTACGTTCCTTTCTGGGTGATAAGAACCTTTACCATTGTACTTGCCCTGCTCTTCTTTTACTGGCTGGTGATCCGCTCTTCCAACAAACAAAGCTGGGCGGTGCGGCCGCCTTACGCGAATAAATTTCTAAAATAAAAACCGCGCCTTTGCGCCTTTGCGGGCAAATTTTCTCGCAAAGGCGCAAAGGCGCGGTTAAGCCAGTTCATAAAAACAGAGAGCCGGAAATTATCCCGGCTCCCTTTTTGCTACCCGGCGAATCTCACTTACGCCTTTACTTTTCCATACGTAACGGCTGCCTGTGCCGCTGCCAACCGCGCAATGGGTACGCGGAAAGGAGAACAGCTCACATAGTTCATACCA
>SCVK01000240.1 GCA_004297075.1 Chitinophagaceae bacterium | reverse complement strand
TGGCCTTGTTCTCCATCAACAGGTATTTGTCCAGCTTTTCTTTACACTCCCAGCAACGCAGGTTGGCCGATTTAATGGTTACCCATTCCGGTTTGGGTTGCTGCGCCTGTAAGGCATTGATACCGGCCAGTAAACAGCCGGCTAAGAACAGTATTTTTTTCATGGGTACAAATTTCAGTTACTAGGTCAAATACCCTGCCAGTTGGCCGGGTCGTTACGCCAGGAAAGCAGTAATTGTTCGGTATCGGTAGACACCTGCCCTTTTTCTACTGCCAGGCTGATCAGGTTGGCATAATTGGTGAGCGAACGGTAAGGCACTTTAGCCTCTTCAAAAGCTTTATCTGCCACCGCAAAACCATAGGTAAAAATGGATACCATGCCTACTACTTCCACCCCCGCATTACGCAGTACATCTACTACCTGCAAACTGCTTTTACCGGTAGAGATCAGATCCTCGATCACCAATACCCGCTGCCCGGGGGTATAAAACCCTTCGATCTGGTTGCCCAGACCATGTTCCTTGGGTTTGGGCCGTACATAGATATAGGGCAGTTTTAACTGGTCGGCAGCCATCGCTCCCCAGGGAATGCCTGCCGTGGCCACACCCGCCAGCACTTCGGCCTGCGGAAAATGTTCGAAGATCACATTACACATTTCGCTCTTCACAAAATCACGCACAAAAGGGAAGGATAATACCCGGCGGTTATCGCAATAAATAGGGCTTTTCCAGCCACTGGCCCAGGTAAAAGGTTTCTCCGGACTCAGTTTTACAGCTGCTACCTGCAGCAGTTTTTCGGCTACGGCTTTTTCGTTTGTCATAGCGCGAAAGTAAGGCCATTTTAGAAAGGGGAATTGGGAAATTGAGAAATTGTATTCACATTTGATGCATCATGGAAAAAACGAAAATTATTGCGGGAGGCGGCCTGGTGCTGAACGAAGCGGGCGAACTGCTGCTGATCTTCCGCAGGGGTAAATGGGATCTTCCCAAGGGCAAACTGGATGAAGGCGAAAGCATTGAAGATTGTGCAGTGAGAGAAGTGATGGAAGAGACTGGCATTACCGGCATCACCCTTGGAAAACTGATCGGCATCAGCTATCATGAATATTTTGACACATTTATCAACCGGGATGTGATCAAGGAAACCCATTGGTTTGCCATGCAGGCCAGCGGCGCGCAAAACCTGGTTCCGCAAACAGAAGAAGATATCCTGGAGATCCGATGGGTAAAGGGCGAAGCATTGGCCGACTGCCTTGAAAACAGTTATGATACGGTGATCGATATCATCAAAAAGGCTGGACTGATCTGACGGTGTTACTACAATAGAAGTCCACTTACCGCTTTTTCAGGATCGCCACGGTTAACCGGCTCACACAAACCAGTTTTCCCTGCTCATCGTGGATTTTGATCTCCCATACATGTGAAGTGGCACCCAGGTGTATCGGCGTAGCCGTTCCGGTTACCTGTCCGCTTCGGGCACTGCGGATATGGTTGGCATTGATCTCCTGTCCTACACAAATAAAATTCGCCTGATCTATCACCAGTGCGGAACCCACACTGCCCAGTGTTTCAGCCAGTGTAACGGAGGCACCTCCATGTAATAATCCAAAAGGCTGTTTGGTGCGGTGGTCTACCGGCATAGTGGCCGAGAGATGGTTATCGCCCAGTTCCGAAAAACGGATCCCGATAAAATCGCCCATGGTGTCTTTACCCAGTGCCTGAAAATCTTCCAGGGTAAGGTCTTTGTTAAACCAGATGCGCATGTGGATTATTTATTTGTATTCAATGAACGTAGTGTAATATTCACGGCTTCCGGCAGAAAGGGAGAAGCATCTCCCCCGTTGCGGATGATGTCGCGTACAATGGTTGACGCCACCGATGTATATTTTGGCTCGCCGGTAAGGAAAATGGTTTCGATGTTTTTATCCAGGGTACGGTTGGCATCGGCGATGGTTTTTTCGTACTCAAAATCGCTCACGTACCGGATGCCCCGTAAAATAAAACCGGCATGGATGATACGGCAGTAGTTCACGGTCAGTCCGTCATACACCACACTCTGTACCCGCGGCTCATCTTTATAGATTTCGCTGAACCAGTGCATCCGTTGTTCGGCGGTGAACATGGGGCTTTTGGAGGAATTGATACCGATACCCACATAGATCTTATCGAACAGGGGTAAAGCCCGGTTGATGATATCCACATGGCCCAGTGTTACAGGGTCAAAGGTTCCGGGAAACAGGCAGATTCGCTCCATATAGCAGGTTTGAGGAGGTGAAAATACGAAGTAGACGGTACAAACCACGAAGGCAGCTAAACATTCCCGGTTTAGCAGTTTGTTACGGAGATCAGCTTTCTCTGTCAACCAGCAGGTACAGCACGGCCATTCTCACCGCCACCCCGTTCTCTACCTGGTTCAGGATGATGGAATAAGGTCCGTCGGCCACATCGCTGTCCAGCTCCACGCCGCGGTTAATGGGTCCGGGGTGCATGATCACGATGTCTTTGCCCAGGCTTTCGAGTACTTTCCGTTTGATGCCATAGGCCAGGTTATACTCGCGCAGCGAAGAGAAAAGGGGCTGGTTCTGGCGCTCCAGCTGTATGCGCAGCACATTGGCCACATCGCACCATTGCAGGGCTTTTTTGAGGTTAAATTCTACCCTTACGCCAAGGGCCTCGGCAATGTATTTGGGAATAAGAGTGGGCGGACCTGCCACCATGATCTCTGCCCCCATTTTCTTGAGCAGGTACATATTACTCAGGGCCACCCGGCTATGCATGATATCGCCGATGATGGCCACTTTCAGTCCTTCCAGCTTCCCCAGTTTTTCCTGCATGGAATAGGCATCCAGCAAAGCCTGGGTGGGGTGTTCATTGATCCCGTCGCCGGCGTTAACGATGGCAGCAGGAATATGTTTGGCGAGGAAATGCGGGGCACCGGAAGCGCTGTGACGCATCACCACCATATCCACTTTCATGCTGAGAATATTGTTCACGGTATCCAGCAGGGTTTCGCCTTTGGCGGAGGATGAACTGCTGGCAGCAAAATTGAGTACATCGGCCGAGAGCCTGCGTTCTGCCAGTTCAAAAGACATCCGCGTACGGGTAGAATTCTCGTAAAACAGGTTTACGATGGTTACATCACGCAATGAGGGAACTTTCTTTACCGGCCTTTGTAAAACTTCTTTGAATTGCTGTGCAGTGGAGAGAATTAACTCAATATCTTCTCTGTTGAGATCTTTGATACCAAGGAGATGTTTGGTAGATAGTTTCATTAAAAATCAAAGGTAATGGTTTCTGATAAACCGGTTACAAGTTTCCTGTTACAAGTTTCAGGAAACGGTTCATAACCGGGAACCTGTTAATGAGTTTTTTTAAATCAACACCACTTCATCGCCACCATCTTTCTCTTTCCAGTTCACTTTTACTTTCTGCGAAATGATGGTATCGATCACTTTTCCGGCATAATCGGGTTGTATGGGCAATTCCCGGTTGAACCTGCGGTCTACCAGCACACAAAGCGACACTTTGGAGGGGCGGCCAAAATCCAGCAGGGCATCCAGTGCGGCCCGGATAGTGCGGCCGGTGTATAACACATCATCGATCAGCACTACTTTTTTATTGGAAATACTGAAAGGGATATCGGTATGGTTCGCGATATGCAGGCTTTTGCGCACATCATCGCGGTAAAAAGTGATATCCAGTTTACCGTATTGCACCAGTTCGGGAGAAACAATGGCTTTCAGTTCCTGCACAATCCGGTCGCTGAGGAATACCCCTCTTGGCTGCAGGCCAATAATGACCGTATCGGCCAGCTGGAGATTGTTCTCCAGGATCTGGTGTGCCAGTCGTTTAACGGTTAATGCCAGTTGTTGCTCGGATAATATCGTCTTCAAAACCGAATTTTTCATAAAAATAAATGCTTTCTCGCATACCCGATAGGAATTATTCCCTGCGTCTGGTTTAATTTGCCAGCAAATGCTCAGGCTTCATTCCATATCATTGGTTCAGTTCCGTAATTACCTGCAACAGCAGTTTTCCTTTACAGAAAGGATCGTGGGGATCTGTGGCCTGAATGGTTCCGGCAAAACCAACCTGCTGGATGCCGTGTATTACCTGAGTTTTACCCGCAGTTATTTTTCGCGGCCCGATTCACAGAATGTGCACCACGGACTGGCCGGCTTACGTTTACAGGCTACCTATGATCTACAGGGTGAGCCGCAGGAGCTAGTCTGCATTCTGCGCGAGAACAACCGGAAAGAACTGCAGCTGAATGAGGAAGCCTATAAAAAATTCTCCGATCATATCGGCAAAATTCCCTGTGTGATGATCGCACCGGATGATGTGGTGCTGGTAACCGGCGGTAGCGAAGAAAGAAGAACTTTTATTGATACCCTGCTTTCACAGATCAGCAAAGAATACCTGCTTTACCTGATCGACTACCAGAAACTGTTACAGCAACGCAACAGTTTATTAAAGCAGTCTGCCGAAACAGGATCGATAGATGAGGCCCTGCTCCAGATCCTTGACGAGCAGCTTTGCAGGAAGGGTAATTATATTTTCAAGGAAAGAAAAACATTCCTCCAAAGTTTTCTTCCGCTGGCGGCATCTATTTACCAGCGTATTGCCGGAAAGGATGATGGACTTTCGCTGGTATACGACAGCCAGTTACTGAAAGATGATTTTGCCACACTACTGAACCTGAGCCGTTCAAAAGACCTGGCCCTGCAAAGAACCACCGCCGGTATTCACCGTGATGACCTGTTGTTGTATATGGGATCGGCCCCTTTTAAAACCGAAGCCTCGCAAGGACAGCGGAAAAGCCTGCTATTTGCTTTAAAGCTGGCTGAATGGCAGGTATTGAAAGAAAAAAAAGGCTTCACCCCTATCCTTTTACTGGATGATGTATTTGAAAAACTGGATGAGCAACGCATGTTCCAGTTACTGAACTGGGTTTGCACGGAGAGTGACGGACAGGTGTTTATTACGGATACACACGCGGAGCGTTTGAAGGGAAATCTTTCTGAAATCAATGTTCCTTACCAGGTGATTGAATTAATTAGTAATTAATAATTAGTAATTACTAATTAACATTAGATAACATGATTGAAATTTCGCTGTTTTAGCATGAAATTTCTGATTACGTACACAGAACTATCCAATTTACAGCGAACCAACTGATTGATCACAAAGGGGAACATATATAAACGTTGAATCTGATCAATGTAACTAATTTTGTAATTGTTAATTACTAACTACTAATTATTAATTCCTAATTTCACCCCCATGTCTGAGTTTCATATCGGCGATGCGATCAAAGGTTTTTTGCACAAGAGTCATTTGCGCAATGGGATCCGTGCGATACAGATCGAAGAGATCTGGGAACAACTGATGGGCAAAACCATTGCCAAATACACTGACAAGATCCAGATTATTAACCAGAAATTATTCATCCATACCGCTGTGGGGCCTTTAAAGAATGAACTCTTGTATCAGAAACAACAGATCATTGACCGGGTAAATGAAGCATTTGGGGAAAAAGTGATCAATGAAGTGATCATACAATAAGTTAGCTTGCGATGGTTATTTTACCCGTACACGCGGGTCTACCACTCCGTATAACAGATCAGCCAGGATATTCACAAGGATAAAAAAAGTAGCGGTGATCAGTACACTGCCCATCACTACCGGGAAGTCTAATTTCTCCAGCGCATCCACTGTTACTTTTCCGATCCCTTTCCAGCCAAAAATATATTCCACAAAAAAAGCACCTGCCAGTAATTCGGCAAACCAACCCGTAATGGCAGTGATAACAGGATTTAACGCATTACGCAAAGCATGGCGGAAGATGACTATTTTTTTAGACAGACCTTTGGCATAAGCCGTGCGGATATAATCCTGGTCAAGCACATCCAGCATAGAACTTCGCGTGAGCTGGGTAATAATGGCCAGTGGGCGGATACCCAGTGTAATGGCCGGCAGAACCAGGTTCTTCAGTTGCAGTTCCTTGCCGGTAAAGGGATCGATCTGGAACAGGCTGCCCGTCATGTGCAGACCGGTGTAGGGGCTCAACACAAATCCGAACAGGTAGGCCAGCACAATCCCCATAAAAAAAGAAGGCGCCGAAATGCCCAGCACACTGGCAAAAATGGCGGAAGTATCCATCCAGGTATTTTGTTTAACGGCGGCCAGTATGCCCAGCAGAATTCCGATCAGCGTAGCAATACACATGGCAGCCAGGGCCAGCACCAGTGTTCCCGGCAGGGCTTCCATCAACAGTTCGCCTACATCTTTTTTGGTTTGATAGGAACGGCGCAGGTAGGGCACTTTTATCCCCAGCTTCTGTTCACCTCCGATGAAAAATCCTTTCAGTTGTTTCTTTTCGATGTCTGCTGCAGTGTGCACTGCCACTGGCGACACATCATTCAGATATAACACAAACTGTTTCCATTTTGGTTGATCCAATGCCAGCTCTTTACGGATATTTTTGATGGTGGTACTATCACCCGCCTGCCCCAGTACCAGTCTGGCAGGATCGCCAAAACCCTGGAACAGGAAAAACACCACAACCACCACTCCTACCAGTACCAGTAATCCGTAGAGTAATTTTTTGGTGAGGTAGGACATGTATTAATGAGTGAATGAGTGAATGAGTGGATGAGTGAATGAGTGGATGGGTGAATGTTTTTTATTGGGTTTTGATTTGTTGTAGGAGTTTTTCGGCGTCTACATAGCTGGTTTTGGATAAAACGGTGGCGGCCTGCATCATGACATATGTGGGCGTTACGCGGGCGGCCGTTTTTAAAACCGTAGCATCACATTTGAGAATGCTAAGGCCGGGAAGTACAGATTGGGCCTTATCCGCATCTGCGGTTACTACCAGTATGGGCAGGTTCTTTTGGGCGGCTGCTTCTTTCACTTTATCAAAACCGGATAACCATGCCTGGGTATGATCAAAATCTTTGACCAATAAGAGCAGATATTTACCAGGAGTAGCCAATACCGCCGCAGTAGTATCTACGCCTGAAATGGTTTGCAGGGAAAAGTCGGTGATCTTTGCGGTCAATCCGTTTCCTTTTCTGACCAGTTTATCTTTCCTGTCTACATATTCATAGGTAGAATCAAAATCGGCCGGGAAATTGGCCTGGTCAAATTCCAGTTGTTTACCCTGTCTTTTGTAAGTGAATACAATGGAAAAACTGTCCGGAATGGCATTGGCCGGGGTTTTCATCTGCTCCAACAGGTCGTTGCCTTTTTTATAGGGCAGGCAATCCACAAAAGGAAGATGCTGTAATACATAATACTGTCCATAACTGGTTCCCACCGTTGCCAGCAATAACAATACCATGGCACCTGCGGGTTTTACGGCAGACTTGATTTTGTTAGCTGCAAAAAACAGGATCAGGATCAGCACCAGCAGGAAGATATCTTTTCCAAAAGACTGGGCCGGTGTTAAGGGCAAACAATCGCCAAAGCAACCGCAGGTTTTGATCTTGCCGGAAAACAGTGCATAACCGGTGAGGAAAGTAAAGAAAATGATCAGCAACAACAATAACCAGCTGAACAGTTTCATGCGCCATCCTATGATCACCGCCACACCGGCCACGATCTCAAATACATTCATCACCAGTGCAAAAACCAGTGTATAATCATTCAGGAAATGCATGTTCCATACTTCAAAAAATTCCTGCATCTTATAACTTAAACCCAGGGGGTCATTGGCTTTTACCAGCCCGGAAAAAATAAACAACAGGCCTACGGTCCATCGAATAATGAGCAGAAATGTTTTCATACAGTTAGTGTTTGCCTTCGGCTATTAAGATCAATGCAAAAACGGAATAGTTAATAATATCTACATAATTGGCATCAATACCTTCGCTGATCAGGGTTTTACCATCATTTGCCAGGATCTGTTTAATGCGCATCAGCTTCATCAGTATCAGGTCGGCAAAACTCTGCTGGCTCATTTCGCGCCAGGCTTCGCCGTAATCATGGTTTTTATCCAGCATGGTATTCTTCGCAAAATCAATGTATTTGCGGTACAGCTCATCTACTTTTTCTACCGGCAGTTCCTCTACCTGTGGTTGGCCCAGTTCCAGCTGCATCAGCCCGATAACGGCATAGTTCAGGATGCCCTTGAATTCGGAAGGAATATCATCGCCCACTTTCTGCGTCTGCAGGTCCTGTATGGTACGGATACGAAGCGCTTTGATAAAAATCTGGTCCACCACAGAAATGGTGCGTAACACCCGCCAGGCTGTACCATAATCCTTGGTCTTTTTGAGAAAAATCTCCTTGCACTGGCCCACGGCCTCATCGTATTGTAAATTGGTCCGGCTCATTTTTTATTACACTGTTTATCGTGGCTTTGGTAATACCTTTGACTGACTGCAAGATAATTGAATCCGGATATGTATACACTGAATTGTAAAGGAAGATTACTGAAAATACAGCAACCGGTGGTGATGGGCATTATCAACATCACGCCCGATTCATTTTACAGCGGGAGCCGCCGGTTTACGGTAAACAGTGCCCTGCTGACGGCCGAGCAGATGCTAAAGGATGGCACCACAATGCTGGATATTGGCGGACAAAGCACCCGGCCGGGCAGCAAACAGCTGACAGAGGAGGAAGAGATGGAACGGGTATTACCGGTAATTGAAGCGATGCGCAGCCGGTTTCCGGAGAGTTTTATTTCGGTGGACACTTATTTTTCATCCGTTGCCCGTGCTGCGGTAGAAACAGGTGCAGACATCATCAATGATATCAGCGGTGGCAGTTTTGATGCCAGTATGCTGGCTACCGTTGCCGGTTTACGGGTGCCTTATATATGTATGCATGTGAAAGGGACGGCTGATACGATGCATAAGACCCATGCAGGGATTGATATAACTCCGGAAGTACTGGATTATTTCATTGCCAAAAAACAGGAATGTCAAGAGGCAGGTATCGTTGATCTGATCATTGACCCTGGTTTTGGTTTCAGTAAAACCATTGCCCAGAATTTTGAGATACTGAAGAACCTGGAAGTATTTTCCATCCTTCACAAACCTTTACTGCTGGGCGTTTCCAGAAAGTCCAGCATTTATAAAACCCTTGGCATTACACCTGAAGAAGCCCTGAATGGCACCACCGTTTTACATACTGCGGGATTATTAAAGGGCGCTTCTATCCTGCGGGTTCACGATGTGAAGGAAGCTGTGGAAGCTGTGAAACTGACCCAGTATCTCCGATAAAAGCGTAGCTGTTGTTCTCCTTCCTACAAAAAAACAAAGGTTCCGCATGGCGGAACCTTTGTCATATCTCTTGCAAAATTATTTTAGTGCTGTGGCATACCCGGCATCTGCGGTTGTGCAGGTTTGGGAGCAGCTGCGGTAATATCCAGTACCTCTATCTCAAATATCATATTGGCATACTGTGGAATAACCGGCGGTTGTCCATTCTGGCCGTAAGCCAGCATAGCGGGGATGTAGATCTTTCCTTTACCTCCTTTACCAAATAAACGCAGACCTTCTTCCAGGCCGGGGATCACACTCTGACCACCGAAGATCACGCTCAGGGGTTGTGCACCAGGTTTGTTTTTATCCATGTTGGAATCAAATTCCTTTCCATCCATGAATGTTCCCCTGTATAAAACTGAAGCCTGTTTGCCGGTATCGGCTTTCTGGGTAGCATCGCCGGCAGAAAGCACTTCAACCAGTACGCCGGAAGGAGTAGATACGGTTTTGATACCTTTTTTAGCCACCAGCGCCTGCAGGTCTTTTACTTCCCTGTCTTTTTCCAGGCCTTGCTCTTTGGTCAGGTCGGCAGAAGCCAGTTCCTGGTTTTCAAATACCTTAATGATCTCTACGCGTCCTTTGATCATGTCTCTGGCACGGAAGATATTATTGTACTCAAGCATACCCAGTTTTTTCAGGGTATCTACGCTCATACTGAACTCCACCTTATCGCCTACACTACATTTGGTGATGATCTCCAGGAAACTGTGTTTGTTGGGGCGTGAGGTATCAATCACGAGGTAAGCAGGTACATGACCGTAAGAAGAGGTCAGTACAGAATCTTTTGGTGGAACCTTATATTCAATATTGAATTTAACGAACTGACCATGTTTCAGTTTTTCTTTACTGCCGCCACTGGCGATCTTGTAAGAAAGACCGGAGGGGGTTTTCTGGAATTGATTGCAGCTTGCAAGCAATACGATCGCTAGTAACAGTGTGGTGGTTGTTCTCATCATTTGTTTTTATTGTAGTTGATTTTGATATTCTTTGATTACTTCTTTAAAATTGGCCACATTGGCATCCAGGCTGTCGTAACTGCCGCCACCGGCTGCATTTACGTGTCCGCCGCCGTTAAAATGTTTCCTCGCAAATGCATTTACATCAAATGCCCCCTTGCTGCGGAAACTCCATTTACGCTCCCCATCCCGGTCTATCACCAGGGCTCCGAATTTAATCCCCTGTATGGTTAACAGGTAATTCACCAACCCTTCGGTATCACCCGTTTTGATATTGTAGCGTTGCAGATCAGCCCGGGTAATATACATCAAAGCGGTGTTATATTCATACAGCACTTCCATCCGGTTTACCAGTGCATAGCCGATAAAGCGAAGCCGGTTCTCGAGAAAATTATCATAAATATTGTCGTGCACTTTGGTATGATGCAGTCCGATCTCTTTCAACGTTGCCACCATTCGATGTACAGAAGCCGTGGTAGCCGGGAAACGGAAAGAACCGGTATCGGTCATAACACCTGTATATAGACATTCTGCTGTATGGATGGTGAGTTTGTCCAGATTACCGGAATCAACGATAAAATCATAGACCATTTCGCAGGTTGAGCTTTTGCTGGTATCGCTGATACCGTAGGTAAACGCTTCTTCCTGGGGTTGCTGGTGGTGATCGATCAGTATCTTGGTGCAGCCGGCCGCAAGCAGGGGCTGTTCCATGTGTTTGGTGCGGTGCAGGATATTGAAATCGAGGCAGAAAATGACATGGGCGCTATTGATGATGCCCAGTGATTTCTCTTTTTGCTGTTCAAAATCGATCACTGTGTCTATACCCGGCATCCAATCCAGAAAACTGGCCCAGTTGGTGGGTGAGATCACGGTTACCTCGTGCCCCATGGCGATCAGGAAATGATACAGGCCCAAAGCGGAGCCCATGGCATCGCCATCAGGCTTCTGGTGCATGGTTACCACTATTTTGGCAGGGGTACTGAGTTGGGCGTAGAATTGATCGATCGGGAGCATATAGTGGCGGCAAAATTGCGGTATCCGGCCTATTCTATCAAATCAATTTGTACCGCTTTAACAAAAATAACACCCAATTCTCCCTGAAACGGGTAGCGAATGCTTACTTTTGCGGCCGAAATTTTACAAACTATATGAGCAACAGAACATTTACCATGATCAAGCCGGATGCTACCCAGAAGGGATATACCGGTGCTATTTTAGACCAGATCATCAAAGCGGGTTTTACCGTGAAAGCCATGAAATGGACCCGTTTAACCGAAGCGCAGGCTGGTTTGTTTTATGAAGTACATAAAGAAAGACCTTTTTACGGCGAACTGGTTGAATTCATGAGCAGTGGCCCGATAGTAGCCGCTATCCTGGAAAAAGAGAATGCCGTGGCTGATTTCCGCAAACTGATCGGTGCCACCAACCCTGCACAGGCAGAAGAAGGAACCATCCGTAAATTATATGCAGCTTCTGTAGGCGAAAATGCCGTTCACGGAAGCGACAGTGATGAGAATGCCGCTATTGAAGGAGATTTCTTCTTTTCTAAGCTGGAAAGATTCTAACTGACAAACTATACTGATGAAAAAAGCCATCCCGTTAAACAAGGATGGCTTTTTTATAGCCGGTTAGTTGGTTTTCTTAGTTGCTATTTACCGGTTTGGCCGCCGTACTGTCTGCCACAGCCACTCCCTTAAACTGTACGGGTTTATTCAGCCCATTGGTAAAGGAAATGACTGCTGTTTTGGAAAACGGCCCGCTGGCTCCCCCATTAAAACCCAATGTGATGAAAGTGGATTTACCCGGTGCGATCTTTTCATTGGCCCGGTATTTGGGCGTGGTACAACCACAGCCTGCCGTTACTTCTTTTAATACCACCGTATCCTTACTGATATTTTTGATAACCACATTATATTCCAGCGGCTTACCGGAAGGAATTTTGCCCATATCGTAATCGGCATTGGTGAAACTGAGCAATTTATCAATATCAGTAGCCACAGTAACCTGGGTTTGGGCAACCAACTGCTGTACCAGCAAAAACAGGGAACATACTAAAACAATTCTTTTCATATCTACTTGTTTAAGGTGAAAGCTCTACACTAAGGTAATTTTAATTTGCCACCTGCCATTTTTCCCGATGGTATTATCAGATAAAATAATATTTTTAACTACCAATTCCTGTGGGAAACAATAACTGTTTCACCATTTCCAAACACTACTTGTGATGAGAATACTTACTACTGCCCTTTTATGCTCGCTCAGCTACCTGTCTTTTTCGCAGCAGGCGGGTTATAAAACCTTTATGATCACAGCCAAACCAGGTACACCCTTTGTGTACGACCGTTTCAGCACCCTTGAACTGGGATCTGGTAAGGCATCGGAAGCACTGTTTGAACCCGGTCAGAAATACTCGGTCAGGAATAACGGTTATAGTTCTTACCAGTTAAACAACCGGAAAGACGAAAAAGGCACCCAATCGCCACTGGGCGGATCGGTAGCCAGTCTGGCCTACGATGCCAAAAGTAACCGCCTGTTCTATATTCCCCTGCAGTTATCCGAATTACGTTATCTGGACCTGAAAGAGTCCGATGCTTCCTTTACCTGCCTGGAGAACCAGTCCATTAACCTCCTGCATACCAAAGAAGATGTTGCCAACCAGGTAACCCGCATGGCCATGGGTGCTGATGGATTCGGTTATGCTTTATCCAATGATGGCGAACACCTGATTAAATTTTCTACGCAGGGTACACCGGTGATCCAGGACCTGGGTGTATTGATAGATAACCCGCAGAATACGGTTCTCGTTCGTTCCAGCTGTACTTCCTGGGGTGGCGATATGGTGGGTGCGGCAGATGGGAGTCTGTACCTGATCACCTTATACAACCATGTGTTCCGCATCAGTTTACCCAGTAAAAAAGCGGATTATATTGGCCAGATCAAAAACCTGCCTGCTGAATTTACTTCCAATGGGGCATCTGTTGATGTGGATGGCAACCTGCTGGTAAGTTGCGGAACCAGTTTTGGTAAAAGCTTTTCCCCGGTACAAAAAATAAAATGGCCTTCACTGGAAGCTACCCCTATTGATATCCGGGGCAATTCATTGGGCAATATTGCTGATATGGCCAGCAGTAACCTCTTGTTCCAGCCAGCCGTTTCGCAGAAAGAGAAGGAAAAAGTAAAACCGAATACGGTCAACTTTATACAAACAGTGGAAGCGGATGAGAATAACCTGCCTACGATCAGCCTCTTCCCCAATCCCGTCACCAACCGGGGCAGGTTCCAGGTCAAAGTCAGCAACCTGAAAGAAAAAGGAGAATACAAAATGATCCTGCTGGATGTAACCGGTAAACCAATCCTCGAAGGAAAAATGAATATCGGCACCAAAACCAGTACCCATTCTTTCACCTTCCCGGCGCAACATGCCAAGGGTGTTTATTTTGTACAGATCGCGGATGTATTTAACCGTACAATGTATTCACAGCAATTGATTGTGGAATAAACAGCGTAGCATATAATAGTAATAAAAAAACCGTCAAATGACGTTTTTTTTATTACCAGGCTCCACTAAAAAGCGACCCGTCCTTATACGTTTAAACGATGGTTATTCCTTCGTAAGCCAGCTCCATGGTCTCTACTGCCACTTCGTTCGAATCTGATTTCATGTCAGTCACCGTCATTTTAACCGGGAATGCATTAGAAAGTTTCCATGTCATAGCCGGGGCGTTAGACTCATCCAATAAACAGATAGTAACTGTTTTTCTCGCAATCGTATTCATCTTCACTGCGTTATACATGGCCCACATGCTTTTGTCACTTTTGAACACTCCTTTCTTCAACGTCACGTTACCGTACTTTTTGATACCCGGCATTTTTACGGTTGAGAATGCGGCATTGTTTCCTGCGCGGTATTCTATTACCTGTGTTTCTGATGCCAGACCTGTTACTTCCTGAAAAACCAATTCGTCGTTTCCGATTGTGACGGAGAATGTAAATTTTACAAGCGGCCATGCCGCCGATGGTTCTTTTGATCCCTTTTCTGCCATAAAAGCTGATATATGTTTACTGATTGATGGTGTGTACAAGATAATACAGAAAACTATAATGATGAACTGGCTTACAATTGATCAGCGTTTTTGTAGCTGAAAGTGCATAAAAAAGCCCCGTGAATTCCTTCACGAGGCTTTACTTGTCGGGACGACAAGATTTGAACTTGCGACCCTCCGGCCTTTCGGCGGGATGCGCTATCGGGCCGCCTAATAATTTGGTTTAAATCGGAGCATAAAAAAGCCCCGTGAATTTCTTCACGAGGCTTCACTTGTCGGGACGACAAGATTTGAACTTGCGACCCTCCCACCTTTCGGCGGGATGCGCTATCGGGCCGCCTAATAATTTGGATTAAATCGGAGCATAAAAAAGCCCCGTGAATTTCTTCACGAGGCTTTACTTGTCGGGACGACAAGATTTGAACTTGCGACCCCACGCCCCCCAGACGTGTGCGCTACCGGGCTGCGCTACGTCCCGAAAAACTACAGAATACTTTTATCCTGTAAGTACCGTTTTATTCCTCTTCTTTTAATCGAAGTCTCCAATCTGATCGCTTCAGATCTGTTACTGCAAGCGAAAATATGAACAAGTTTCCAGGGAATACCTTTTGACGTAAAAGCTGATTTTCCCAAATTGTGATCCAGTATTCTCTTTTCCAAATCACTGGTCTGACCTACATAATACTTCTGTAGATGATCACTAAATAATATGTAGACCACGAAATCCATATTATTCTTCTCTTCTTTCAATGAACCAACGCCCCCTCCCGCCTTTCGGCGGGATGCGCTACCGGGCTGCGCTACGTCCCGAAAAAAATCCATCTCTCTACCAGTATCTGAATAACTGAAAACTATCCGATATCCAGCAACCAGCAACTGGTAACCACTAAATGGGTTGCAAATATAGGGGGAAAAGAAAAATTCAGGTTATATTGCAGAAAATTTTACCACCGCTACATGAAGATACTTGTAAAGCAGGCGGTTATAGCCGATCCGGATTCCCCT
>SCVK01000239.1 GCA_004297075.1 Chitinophagaceae bacterium | reverse complement strand
CTTTTGTGAACCGGCAGTTTTAGATTAACTAAGGGAGCGGGGAAGTATTCTTACTTCCCCAATTTTTGTGTAGCGTGTGTATTCATCGGATTTATCTTTTTATCTTCAATGGATGAAGCTGCCCCTTATCCTCGTATTTTGTGTGCTACTAAGCCAGGTAACCGCGCAAAACCCTGTACCTGCCTATTTGCTTACCCGTACCACCGGCAAATTACCCGCCTTGTCTTATGGCCAGGGCGAAGACAGGTTAGGCGGCGCCAAAATGGGATATATTGATACCAATGTACTGATGCGGGTAGTTGATTCTACGCAAAATATGTACACGGTGCAGTTGTCTAAACTTCACAGGGCTTTTATAGAGAAAGCTCATCTGAAACCCGATAGCGCGCAAACCGAATTGCCTTTTTATCTCACCAATTCCTTCAGCGTAAAAGGCGATTCGGCCTATGATTATGTAAATATCAGCATCACGGAGAAACTACCTTATAAATCCTGGATGGAGATCAATCCCTCCCGCATTGTGGTAGATATTTACGGGGTGCAGAGTAATACCAACTGGATCACACAACTGCAATCACTGAAAGAGGTAAAAAACGTTTATTATAATCAGGTAGAAGATGATGTGATCAGGGTTTTTATTGAACTGCAGCATCGTCAGCACTGGGGGTATAGTATCGGGTACAAAGGAAGATATCTGGTGGTGAAGGTAAAACGGCAGCCCGCTAAATTAGACTTCCGTAATCTCACCATTGCCATCGATGCGGGTCATGGCGGAACCAATGCCGGCACAGGCGGCATGATTGCGAAGTATGAAGAAAAATACTACACCCTTTTATTTGCGAAAGCCCTGGAAAGACAGCTCAGGAAAAAAGGCGCGAAAAAGATCATCATGACCCGCACCAACGATACTACTTTCGATAACAAAGACCGGGTTCTTTTTCTGCAGGAGCAGGACCCCGACTTCCTGATCAGTCTGCACCTGAACTCGAGCAATAACAAAGAGATCAACGGGGTGAGCACGTATTATAAACATATCGGCTTCCGTCCGCTCACACAAACGGTGCTGAAACGGATGCTGGAACTGAAGCTGAACGAATTCGGCAATGTGGGCAATTTCAATTTTGCCATGAATGCCCCTACTGACTTTCCGAACTGTTTGCTCGAGATCGCATTTCTGAGTAATGAGGCGGATGAGAAAAAAATCATCCGCAGCCAGTTTCAGGAAGATGTTGCCAAAAAAGTAGTGATGGGTGTAACCGACTGGTTAAATGACATGAAGTGATGGATCAAAAACCCGGAGCCTGTTTCTGCGCAAGCAGGCTCCGGGAGAATTTTAGTAATTGTCTGAACGAATTGGCACAAATTGGTTATCCCTTTGCGAAAACTCCGCTTCTCTTCTTCGCTGCGGTTGGAGTAAACTCTGTCCAACCGCAGCGCCGCTGAGAACAGGGAGGTTCCGCAGAGAAAAGCCATGAGGCTATTGTAAATAATTAACTCAAACAGATTCTTAGTGTTTGATAAACCGCTCGAAAAATTCAATTGTACGCAGCATCTGGTCTATCCGCTGGCGGTTATTACCGCTTCTCGTTAATTCATGCGTACCACCGGGGTGACGTACATATTCTACCGTTCTGCCCAGCACTTTTAAACTCCTGTATAACATTTCGCCCTGGATCACACCCGTGCGCAGATCGTTCTCGCCATGGAAAATAATGTAAGGGGTATGAATATTCTGCACATAGGTGATGGGTGATTCTCTTTCCAGTATCGGTTTAACGGCAGGCTCCCAGGGGTAACCGCCAAAATAGTTAGGTACCAGGCGCCAGGCATTTCCTTCTCCGAAAAAAGTACCCAGATCATAAACGCCACGTTGCGAGCAGGCGGCTTTAAAACGCTGGTCGTGACTGATGATCCATGCCACCAGGTAACCTGCATAAGACCCCCCGGTGACCGCTAAACGGGAGGTATCAATGAAACCGCCCTCGCCGGCTTTGTCTAAATAGGTGAGTACATCATAGGTAGGACCTGTACCCCAATCGTTGATATTGGCACGGAGAAATTCGGCACCATAACCGCCGGAACCCCTTGGATTGCCATATACCACTGCATACCCTTTGGCAGCATAATACTGAAACTCGTGCCACATAGAACTTTCGCCGGGTCCCCACATGGCGGTAGGGCCACCGTGAATATTCAGAATAGTGGGATATTTTTTGCCGGGTTCAAAATTGGTGGGTTTCATTACCCAGTATTCAACCGTTAATCCCTTCTCGTTCACGAAACTTTTTTTCTCAGGGAAACTGAGTTTTTTGTTTTTGATCCAGTCGGCGTTAAAACTACTGAGGCGAACCGGATTCTTCAGGGAGGCATCGGCCGCATACAATTCAAATGGATTGGCTACTTCTGTTTTTACAAAAACCAGTTTGTTATTGAGCAGGTCAAAAGAACCGATACCTGCATTTACATCAGATAAGGCTTCCACTTTTCGGGTGGCCAGCTCTGCACGATACAAAGGCGCGCCGCCATTGCTTTGCGCGGAGAAATAGAGGTGTTTTTCATCCTTGCTCCAGGTGAGGTTTCCCTTGTTGCGGTCGAAGGGGATATTGATAATGTCTTTGGCAGTTCCGTTAACGGGCATAATTGCCAGCATGGGTATATCTACAAAAGAAGTATTGCCATACTGGAAGGCCAGCCATTTGCCGGATGGAGAAAGCCGGGCGCTATTGTAGTTCTTTCCTTCGGCACCCAGTACCATTTTCAGGTTACGGCTGTTGAGGTCTAACAGGAAGATGGCGCTTTCGAGAGAGCGGTCAGGGTGCTGGGTATCGTCTGCATCTCCGGTAATGATCAGTTGTTTGCCATCGGGTGTAAAATCGGCACTGCCGAAGCGGTAGAAACCGTGGGTAACCGCCTGTGGTTTGGCACCTGGTTCGGCATTCATGAGAAAGAAATGGCTGAAACTCATGTCTGCACTGGTAGTGCTTTCTTCCTGGAAATTGAGTTTGTTGATGACTTTTGCCTTTTTATCATTGGCGTTATTTTCCAGGTAGGCCCTGATCTCTTCCCAGTTTCCATCGGGGTCGGGTTTGGCATTGTTCGGGAGTAACTGGGTGTTTTTGTCAAAGCCCGGTTTTTCGTAGGGCCATTTCGGGATCTCTTTGTTGGGGTTGAGGTCGGTATCTTTCAGCAGGTCTTTGAGGGGAATACTGGCTGCAAACAGCAGTTGTTTGCCATCCGGACTCCATTTGGGTGAGCTGGCGCCGTATTTATGTTTGGTGTACTGAACAGGTTCGCCACCCTCGAAGGATAAAACGAATACCTGGGGTTTGCCCTCTACGGCACGCACAAAAGCCAGTTGTCTGCCATCGGGGCTCCAGGCGGGCTGAGCGGCAGATTCTCTGGCCGTTAGCGCTTTGGGGGCGGCGGAACCATCGGTAGGGGCCAGGTACAGCTGGTTCTGGTATTTGAATTCCCATTTGCTGTCGCCATCGGGTTCTATCTGGTTCACCGCAAAAGCCACTCTGCTGCCATCGGGGCTAAGGGTTACGCTGCTGATCTGTTTGATCTTGAGCATATCGGTTACCTTGATCGGTTCCGTTCCGTTCTGGGCCGATACCAGCCGGGTGCCAAAGAGAACCAGTAAAAGGAGGATTTTCTTCATAACAGTTGGTTTGAACGGTTAAAATACAAAGAAATGACATGCTCTCCGGCCCCGCGCCTTATTTTTGCCCTCTAAACACACGGATATGAGCCCATTAGTACAAGAGTTCAACAGCTACCGCGAAAGGATGAATGAAGTGATCCTGAGCAAGAATAACCTGGTGATGAAACGCCTCTGGAACCTCGATACCAATACCTACGATGCGGGTGCCCTCGACAAAAAAACCAAGGAAATGCTGGGCCTCGTGGCCAGCATGGTTTTGCGTTGCGATGACTGCATTAAATACCATCTCGGGAAGAGCCACGAATTAGGGGTAAACACGGAAGAAATGTATGAGATCTTTGCCGTAGCCAATATTGTGGGTGGTACCATCGTGATCCCGCATACCCGCCGGGCGGCCGAGTATTGGGAAGAATTGCAGAATAATTCCTGATCAGACGTCTATAATTGGCAATTATTCAGGATATTTATACCCCAATTTCAAATAGATGATTACTGTTTTGAGCAGTAATTGATAATTAACCAGAGCCATGTCAGAAACAGCTACAGCAGTTCCGCAGT
>SCVK01000238.1 GCA_004297075.1 Chitinophagaceae bacterium | reverse complement strand
CGATGCGAAAGAAGACATTCTCTGATAATAACATTAATGTTTATAAAACCTGCCGGCGGCAGGAGTAAAAATATTTTTGGGAGGGCGAATGTATGCGGTGTGTTTGAAAGAAAAAAAGAAAAATTATACACCTGACAGCCGGCTATTTACTCAGGCAATTTTAACTACTTTATGCGGGTATCGCTCCGCAAAATTGCGGATCATGGATCGCAGCACTTCGTTTTCAGGATAGACCACCAGCTGTGGTTTGATCTGTTCGAGACGGGTAAGATCCGTATCTTTTTCAATCTGTCCCATCCCATAAAACCTGCCCTCTTCTACCAGCACACAACCTTCTTTGTCCCGTATCAGGAAAGTTTCTTTCTGTGCCTCCATCCAATCCAGCGCCTGCTGAACCGACTGGTTATAGGTTTCCATCTCCGGCAATTCTTTAACTCCGGTATTGTCGAGGAAACAAAGCACCGGGTGCAGTTCAAAATCCTTCACCAGTTTCCACAACAGCCGGTGTGCATCTACCAGCATCGAGAAACTGGCTACCGGTGTGGTATGTTTTTGTTTTTTATCGATCGCCAGACGCCGGTAACCCCGGTTGTCTTCAAAATGATAGATCCCCCATAACTGCTCAAACCGTTTCTGGCTTTTATTGAAAGCCGGCCATAAACGTTTGATCTCAACACTTTCGAGCAAACAGGCGATAAATTCGGTGGGACAAACCGTATGGGTAACGGAATAAATGCTCCGCAGAAAGTCCTGGCGTTTTTGGGAGGTATCCAGTCCGGTAAAATGACTGATCACCCTTTTTTTGATCTGTTTGGCCTTACCCACATATACCACTTTGCCTTTGGCATCGTGAAAATAATATACCCCGGGCTGTTCGGGCAGGTCCAGCACATAGGATTCTGGCAGATTGGGCGGCAATAACTGTCCCTTGTTCTCCTTTTTCAGCATTTCCCTGATCAGGGTTCCTCCATTGTTACGCAGCACCATATCCAGCACCTGGGCCGTAGCCAGCGCATCACCCCCGGCGCGGTGGCGGTTCTCGATCTCAATCCCCAGCTCGCGGCATAAATGCCCCAACCCGTATTTGCGGTAACCCGGGAACACTTTCCGGCTAAGCCGGATGGTACAGAGTTTGGGCGTTTGCAGGTGAAAACCCGCTTCCTGCAGGTGGTGTTTCACAAAGGAGAAGTCGAAGTTCACATTATGGGCCACAAATACCCTGTCTTTCAACAGGTTAAAAATATAGGGGGCCACTTCCTCAAAAGAAGGCGCCACCGCCACCATGGCATCGGAAATGCCGGTCATGTTGGCAATAAAGGGTGGAATGGGCTGGTGCGGATTGACCAGGGTTTCATACCTGCCCTCCACTTCCGAGCCATTATGTAACACAATGGCAATCTCGGTGATCCCGTGTTGCTGGGGAAAGCCCCCGGTAGTCTCAATATCAACAACTGCAAACAGCATGTGCACAAATTAGCCTTGCAAATTCGGGATTTACGGCTTAACTTAACAGTATATTTTTTGAAATCCTCTGTCCTGAACAAGGCATTATTCTCCAGAACGTCTTTCGCACAGCAAAGGCACCGTTATTGAACCCACTTCCGATTACCGTTTTACCCGTTAAAAACGATTGCTATGGAGCAATTTGAACATGAGTCACCAGTAAACGAAAAAAAAATCCTGACCATTGGCGGCATTATCATCCTGGTGGTGATAGTGGTGATCGCTTATTTTGAATGGACAGGAAGAAGAATTTACTAGTTACTTACCCTTACTTCGCTTTGCCTGACTATCCGCCAGCGGATAGGTAGAAATGATTTGTGCCTCCACCACCCGCCTGCCTGTAAGATTTTAAACTTTTGTGCTACCAATAAAAGGTAGCCGCAACTGTAACTTTTTCTTTAACCAAACGTTTGCTTTTATTAACAAAGGTTAACCTGTAAAAAGGAAAGACCTGGCTACTTTTACCGAACCGTATGCAACTGTTATGAGATACCTGCTTTCTTTTCTTGTGATGGCCTTCCTCCTGTCTGGCTGCAGCAGCCCGGTAGGGTATGCCGTAAATGGTATCGGCAAGAAAGTGAGCAAATGTTGCACGGCGCTTAGCAGTGGGCAAACTACAGGCACCCCCGTTTCAGAACCCGCCAAACCGGCCCCGTTCCCCTCAGCCGTTTTTGAGAAGATGAACCAATTGGTTCCTACCTGGTAGTGTAACTGCCTGTTTTCACCGGCCCCTAGCGTCCTTTTCCTTACTTTTGCCAACCTGAAAATGCTGAACGCGTAAAGCAGAACGCCGCAAACAAGGTTAGCCCTTAACGCATAAACAACGTTCTGCGTCAAACGTTTTGCGTAAAGCATTCAGCCCTATTAAGCCTATACAATGGAACTGAGCAAGAATTTTAGCCCGAACGAAGTAGAAACCAGGTGGTACCAGCACTGGCTCAACAAAGATTATTTCAGCAGCCGGCCGGATGGCAGGGAGCCCTATACCGTGGTGATTCCCCCGCCCAACGTAACCGGTGTGCTGCATATGGGGCATTGCCTCAATAATACCATACAGGATATCCTGGTACGCCGTGCGCGCATGCAGGGCAAAAATGCCTGCTGGGTTCCCGGAACCGACCATGCTTCGATTGCTACAGAAGCCAAAGTGGTGGCCATGCTGCGCGAAAGAGGGATTACTAAATCTTCTCTCAACCGCGATGAATTTCTGCAATATGCCTGGGAATGGAAAGAGAAATACGGCGGCATCATTTTACAGCAGTTGAAAAAAATGGGTTGCAGTCTGGATTGGAACCGGACTTCCTTTACCATGGATCCGGATTATTACCAATCGGTCATGAAGGTTTTTATTGACCTGTACAATAAGGGCCTGATTTATCGCGGTAAACGCATGATTAACTGGGATGTAAAAGCATTAACTGCGCTGAGTGATGAAGAAGTGATCCGGAAAGAAACCCAACAGAAACTATATCACCTGCAATACCAACTGGTTAATGCCGATGGTACCGCTCTGAATGATAGTCTGGTGATAGCAACCGTTAGGCCCGAAACCATCATGGGCGATACGGCCATCTGTGTACATCCCGATGATAAACGGTACCTGCACCTGCATGGAAAATTCGCCATCGTTCCATTGATCAACCGGCGGATCCCAATCATTACGGATGAATATGTAACGATGGATTTCGGAACCGGGGCCCTGAAAGTAACACCTGCACACGATATGAACGATAACCTGCTGGGCCAGAAACATGGCCTGGAAGTGATCGATATATTGAACGATAACGGCACTTTAAGTGAAGCGGCGCAGATCTATGTGGGACTGGATCGCTTTGATGCAAGAAAAAAGATCGTAAAACAGTTAGAAGAAGAAGGATACCTCGTAAAAACAGAAGAGTATACCAGCGAAGTAGGTTACAGCGAAAGAACCGATGCGGTGGTAGAGCCCCGGCTGAGTTTACAATGGTGGGTAAGTATGAAGCAACTGGCGGAGCCCGCCCTGAAAGTAGTGATGGAGGAAGATATCCATTTCCATCCTGCTAAATTCAAAAATCTCTACCGCCACTGGATGGAGAATATCAAAGACTGGTGTATCAGCCGGCAGCTCTGGTGGGGACACCGTATACCGGCTTATTATGCACCCGATGGAACCTTTGCGGTGGCTGCTTCCAGAGAAGAAGCCTATTCCCAATTAAAAAGTAACAATCAGCATTTAAAAATTGAGGACCTGCGGCAGGACGATGACTGCCTGGATACCTGGTTCTCGAGCTGGATCTGGCCTTTTGAAGTATTTAAAGGACTGTCTGATCCGGGCAATGCGGAAGTTAACTATTACTACCCCACCCATACATTGGTTACTGCGCCGGAAATCATTTTTTTCTGGGTAGCGAGGATGATCATGGCCGGGGAAGAATACATGGGTAAGATCCCTTTTCGCGACGTTTACTTTACCGGTATCGTACGCGATAAACAGGGAAGAAAAATGAGCAAGAGCCTGGGTAATTCGCCCGATTTATTGGGATTGATCGATCAATTTGGTGCCGATGCCGTACGATTCGGCATTTTAATAGCATCGCCGGCAGGCAATGATATCCTCTTTGATGAATCGGCACTGGAGCAGGGACGGAATTTCAACAACAAACTCTGGAATGCACTGAAGCTGATCAAAATGTGGGAAGGGCGTCAGTCGTCAGTAGTGAGTAGTGAGTCGGGGAATCAGCCTCAACACTTTGCCGTAAACTGGTTTGGTCAGCGATTGAATGAAGTGAAGGCCGAAGTGGATGGACTGATGAAGCAGTTTCGGTTAAGTGAAGCGCTGAAAACCATTTATTCGCTGATCTGGGACGACTTCTGCAGCTGGTACCTGGAGTGGATCAAACCGGGTTTTGAGCAGCCGATTGAAAAAGAGGTATACGATCAGACCATCGTTTATTTTGAACAACTGATGGAACTGTTACATCCCTTCATGCCGTTTATTACCGAAGAGATCCATCATCTGCTGAAAGAGCAGACAGAAGATCTTTGTGTGAAACAGGAATCACCATTGCAATCATTCAACAAACAGGTGCTTGCTTCCGGAGAACTGCTGAAAAAAGTGATCTCTGCCCTGCGGGATGCAAGGAACAAAAACCAGTTGAAACCCAAAGACCCCATTAAACTGTTCATACAAACCAGCGAAGATGCCGGTTACCGTGCCATTGAGAATATTCTGCTGAAACAGGTAAATGCAGAAAGCATCGGTTATACATCCACTACCATAGCCAATACCATTGTGGTAGCTGTAGAGAAAGATAAATTCTTTATTGAAACCGAGAAGGAGCTGGATGCAGGCAACCTGAAAGCAGAACTGCTGAAAGACCTGGAACACCAGCAGAAATTTCTCGAAAGCGTAATTAAAAAACTCAGCAATGAGCGTTTTGTACAGAACGCCAAACCCGAAGTAGTGGCGCTTGAACAGAAAAAACAGGCAGATGCGGAAGCCCGTATCAGAACCATTCAGGACAGCTTACAAAATCTAATATGACAACATTCGTGAAAGGCTGGCTGATCACCATCAGCATCAGTATAGGCTGTTTGATTTTCGTGGATGGTAAGGCGCAGAACTGGGATATTAATCTGCTGAAACAAATCAACCCATCTCAACCCAATAGCGGCCTGTGGAAGGGGTTTTCTTCTTCCGCCAAACCGCTTTCCGTAGGCGTTCCCGGTGTGATGCTGGCAGTGGGTTTATTGAATAAAGACAGTGCGCTTACACGCCAATCTTTAGAACTGGTTGGCAGTGTGGTATTAACCACTGTTGCTACGGAAGCGATCAAAATTATCATCAACAGAGACAGACCTTACCGCAAATACCCCTTAGAAGTATTTCCTTACGATGGATCTGAAACTGGCAAATCTTTTCCTTCGGCACATGTTTCCCTGTCTTTTGCCACAGCTACTTCGCTCGCACTGGTCTATAAAAAATGGTATGTAACAGTACCCGTTTTTGTGTGGGCTACAGGTGTTGGTTATTCCAGGTTATATCAGGGAGAACACTACCCATCAGATGTATTCGCCGGCGCAGCAGTGGGTATTGCCGGTGCGTATGCCAGTCATTGGTTACAGCGGAAGTTGTTGTTTGGAAAGAAGAAGATCGCGATTCAGCGGTAGGGGTATTGGTTTCTGGTTTACTCGTTTATTGGTTTACTGGATTTATGATTTCACCTGCAGGCTCTATTACTCCCGCTTACTTTGTTACTAATTAACCAATAAACGAGTAAACCAATACCCCTCTAATGCACCAGCACGTGGGTCTGTTTGATCACACCCATCACAAACACACTCTGCACATGCCCCAGGTTCTCTGCCTGGCTTAGTTTGTTTACGTGAAAATCGTAATAGTCGTCCATGCTTTCAGCTACTACTTTCAGCATGAAATCGAATTCACCGGAAATATTATAACATTCGATCACTTCGTTCATTTCCTGGATGCTTTTGATGAATTTGGCGCCGGCATTCCGGTTATGCTGTTTGAGGGATACATAACAGATCACCATCAGTCCTTTTTTCACTTTGGAATGATCTACCAGGGTGGCATATTGCCTGATCACCCCCGATTCTTCCATGCGTTTGATCCGCTCGTGAACCGGCGTGGTACTCAGGTGCACTTTATCCGAAATCTCTTTCACGGTTGCCCGGGCATTCTGCTGCAGTTCGCGCAGGATGGCCATATCCTTTTCATCCAAAGAAAACCCGTTGTTAGTGGAATCTACTTTTAGCGTGGCTTTTGGCATGGTAAAAACATCTTTTATTCTTTATAAAGCTATAAAAACAGCTTATTTATTCCAAATAAAATAATAATTATAGTATTTTATTCTATCAATATACATTTGTGCACATAAATCATACTATATGTCATTAAAAAACATCGATTTCAGCCTGCCTTACAAAGTGGCTGATATGAGCTTAGCCGATTGGGGCCGCAAAGAGATCCGTCTTGCCGAAGCAGAAATGCCCGGTCTTATGTCTATCCGTGCCGAATACGGTCCGAGCCAGCCTTTGAAAGGGGCACGTATTGCAGGTTGTCTGCACATGACCATCCAGACCGCTGTGTTGATTGAAACACTGGTGGCATTGGGTGCCGAAGTAAAATGGAGTTCTTGTAATATCTTCTCTACCCAGGACCAGGCTGCTGCTGCCATTGCCGCTGCCGGCGTGGGTGTTTTTGCCTGGAAGGGCCAGACACAGGAAGAAGCTGACTGGTGTATTGAACAGACTCTGTTCTTTGGTGGTGCAGACCGTCCGCTGAACATGATCCTGGATGATGGTGGTGACCTGACCAATATGGTATTTGATGTGTATCCTGAACTGGTGGCGAATATCAAAGGTTTATCTGAAGAAACCACTACCGGTGTACACCGTTTATACGAGCGTATGGCAAAAGGTACTTTACCGATTCCTGCGATCAATGTTAACGACTCTGTTACCAAATCCAAATTTGATAACAAATACGGCTGCCAGGAATCACTGGTGGATGCGATCCGTCGTGCAACTGATGTGATGATGGCTGGTAAGATTGCCGTAGTAGGTGGTTATGGTGATGTGGGTAAAGGTTCTGCCCTCTCCCTGAAAGGCGCCGGTTGCCGCGTAATCGTTACCGAGATCGACCCTATCTGTGCCTTACAGGCTGCGATGGAAGGTTTTGAAGTAAAACCTATGGCAGAAGCTGTGAAAGAAGCCGACATCATTGTTACCGCTTCAGGTTGCCGCGATCTGATCACTGAAAAACATTTCCGTTTGATGAAAGACAAAGCGATCGTTTGTAATATCGGTCACTTTGATATTGAAATTGATATGGCCTGGTTGAACAAAAACTACGGTCATACCAAAGACACCATCAAACCACAGGTAGATCTGTACAATATCGAAGGAAAAGATGTGATCATCCTGGCGGAAGGCCGTCTGGTGAACTTAGGTTGTGCCACTGGTCACCCAAGTTTTGTCATGAGTAACTCATTCTCTAACCAGACTTTGGCCCAGATTGAATTGTGGACCAATTTCAAGAATTACGAGAACAAAGTATATGTATTGCCTAAGCACCTGGATGAGAAAGTAGCCCGTTTACACCTCGCTAAAGTAGGCGCCGTACTGGACGTGCTGACCGATGCTCAGGCTGAATACCTCGGTATTCCGAAAGCAGGTCCGTTCAAGGCTGATCTGTATCGTTATTAATCAATTAGTCATACTACCCATAAATATGTAGCATAATAAAAAGCCCGCTTCGACACAGTTGCGGGCTTTTTCATTTATACAAGCCAATTATAGATACAAATATTTAGCAGTGTGGCTTACACACTTGAAGCTGAGATAGAATATTGACGATTATTTAAAAAACTTTTTTTTAAATATGTTTTTTGAACTAAATTTAATCAGCTTTATTCTTAACCAAAACAATCGTACATGAAAACTCAATCCTTACTATTATTTATCATGCTTTTGGGGCTAATCTCCTTTTCTGCAATTGCTAGTAGACCCGAGAGAAGTTCTATCACCAAAGTATCCTCCAGCAAATTATTATTTAAAAAGAATATTAAAAGTGTCGAATTCACTCGCGATTTAATTGGTTATATTTTTTTACTACATAATGACGGTTGCTACTATCTTGGCAGATTATTCCTTGCTGACAACGGCACACTTGAATGGTATAATTTAAACGGTGACCCTACCTATGTAGGAACCACTGTATTTTGTATGTCAGCTGAAACTTTCAGTAATTTTTGTTAGTTTTTTTGAGAATTGGTTCATTAAACTTTAAACTTTTTTTTATGCTTTTAAGAACAATACTCCTTACCGGATTCTTTTTAACTTTAAATAGTCTAAAGAGTCAGCCTCCAATAAAGTCTGTTGACACATTAGCCAAGTTAAACCCTGAAAGCATACTTATTGTATACCGAGAAAAAATATATAGCAAAGACTCCAAAGAATTTGAAATATTAAAAAAAGATTCATCATTGGCAGTAAGCTCAATTTTGTTGGACCAGTTTTCAAAATCACCAATAAAATGTATTGTCTATTACATCAAAAAGGAGAAAAAATAGATATAAATTTTATGAGATGTATTATATTGACTATTTTCTTACTAGCCTTTAAAGTCACACTCTTTAGTCAACTGCCATTAAAAGAATATGAAGACTCTACAGCAAAAGCATATAAATTATTTCAAAAGAAAAAATACGCTGAAGCTGTAAGTATATATTCTAAAACTTTTATTCTAAATGCGGGAATGGGGAAAGTTATTGACCGATACAGAACTGCAAGTTGTTGGGCATTACTTAACAATTCCGATAGTGCTTTTTTTCATTTGGATAAGATTGCTGGAAAAGGAAAATTTGGTGAATTTGAGCTAATAAGTGCGGACTATAACTTTTTGGGACTTCAAAAAGACCCTAGATGGGAAATAATAATGGAAAAAATAAAACTAAACAAGAAAAACGAAAAAGGACTATAATACAAATACACAACAGAAATATTATAAAACTTAAGAGCCCGCTTCTGTGAAGCGGGCTCTTTTATGCCGTGTACTGACCAGAAAAAGTTCCAACAGATGACTGCATCCAAATCATCTGTAATTCAAAAGTAAAAATTCGCAATAGCTGCTGTTATTTTACCGTTACATTACAGGCAAATGGTTATTTTCATCTGCAGGATGATGTGTAAGGAGGTTACAATTTGAACAGACAGCTAAAAAATATCAGCCGAAAGCGTCCATTATTCCTGGCTTTTTTGTTGGTCTGTGGTATTATTACTGCCTCAGCCGAAGACGGAAGCCGTTTAGATACGACGCCTTTGTCTACCCGCAAACAAGCCATCAGTTTTCTCGAAAAACAGGCAGATCTCCGGCCCAGCAATTTCTGGCCCAATGTAAATCCGGTCATTTTTATACAGAACCTGCGTAACAACCTGGAAGATCCGCTCAGTATCCACGAAGGGAAAAGTACCAATTTCTGCGCCTATGCGGCCCTCTCTTATATTCCGCTTCACGATGATCCTTTGGGTTTTATTAAGTTCATGCTTAAAATATACAAAGAGGGAAAAGCCATTTATGGCAAGGAGTATTTTGAACCCAGTAAAGAAGTAAAGCTGGCAGCTGGCACCCTCACTTTTAAAGGGGAACTCGACATCAGACCCGCCGACCAGTTATGGTTTATGCTGCTGGCCGATCATTTTAAAGGTTACCTGAATTTTTTCGACAAACAATACAATCCCGGCGACGAGAACCGTCTTTGGGCCGCCGTTAATTTTGCCAAATACAACCGGATGGTCAGAAAATTATTCAATTATGAGGTAACGGCTGTTGGGTCAGACCTGTTTAAACCCGGCATCAGGGATATGTATGAATACCTGGCAGACAAACTGGCTACCGGCATCGTTACCCTGTTTGTGAATAATGTGAACCTGTATAAAAGAAACCAGACGCGCCTGAAATTCGGCGTGCCTACCCATTTTGTTATTTTACTTGCCGTAGAAGAAGTAGACAATAAGATCGCTATCACTTACTGGGATTATGGTGGCAGAACCCGGATGCTGATCACTGAACGATTTTTTAAGAAGATTCTTTTCGGCGTATCACACGCCACCAAAAAAACAGCAGATGCGCGGTAAAGCTGTATATACGATATCGGTCCTTTGCCTGCTCTTGTTGCTGGCTTCCTGCACTTCCAGTAAGGTATTCTCTACGGATTACTATAACCAACATGAAAAAACCCTGTCGGAGATTGAACAGTCGTATAAGAAACTATACGAACAGAACCGTTTTTCCGTGGGTTTTACCGACCGCTCTTTTAATGATATTTCACTGGAGATCTTTACCGACTCCATCAAATACATTTATGAGTTCAGCATCAATGAACCGCGTTTCCTGGATACACTCAAAAAATTCGACCTGCCGGTACAGGGTATTGTTGACCTGATCAACAAAATGAAATCCATTCAGTGCATCTGGGTCAATAACCTGGATTATTACAGTAATAACCAGAAAAGATCGCTGGTATTTCTCTCTATCCGCAAACTGGCATTCCATTTGCCTTTCCTTAATGAGAAATATTATATCCTCACTTTTTATTCGCAGCCACAGTATTTTGATGAGCAGGGAAGGCTTTTATCTACCCGGCGGCAACGGAAACTGCGGAAGATCAATGATGATATTTTTCACCGGATCAATGATAAGGTTTGTTATACGGTGTCGGAGAGGTTTAGATGAACCAAGAAGTGAATGAGTGAATGAGCGAATGATAGAATGATAGAATGATAGAATGATAGAATGTGGAAAATGAGGGGAGGTGGAATGACCTGTTCACATGTGAGGATAAGTAAGCAATAGGGGCCAACTTTGGCTTGACTATCTTTGAAAAAGAATTAAAGCTGTAATTATGAATCTATGTAAACTGAACCTTACCAGTATGGCTATGATAGCACTGGTAACCGTGAGTAGCTGTAAAAACAAAGGGGCTGCCGAAAACAAAGGGGCGGATTCGGTTAAACCGGAGACCGCGAAAATGGTGCCGGGTACACCGATCCAACTGGATAATACCAAACGATATATTTATCTCACCTGGGATGATTCTCCCCAGCCTCCCGGAACCGTTAACTCCAAAGCCGTTTTTGTGGAAGAAGGTATCAAAGCCACTTTTTTCTCGGTGGGTTTTAACCAGGTGGGGCCCTTTAAAAAGCGCCTGATCGATTCTATCCGGAATGCTTACCCGCAGTTTTTGCTGGCCAATCACAGTTTCAGTCATGGATTTAAGGATAAATACGGCACATTCTACTCTCCTGCCATGACAGACAGCGCCCTCAATGATTTTCTGCGCAATGAGAAGGAACTGAACATCCCTGTAAAAATTATCCGTTTACCGGGTAATAACGGCTGGGCCGCCAATGGCGATCTGCACGGACAAAAAGCCAATACCCCATTGGTAAAGAAACTGGATTCGCTGGGGTATAAGATCATTGGCTGGGACCTGGAGTGGACCCAACAGGCCAAAGCCAAAGCACCCAAAGAAAGTGTAGATGAAATGATACAGCGTGTGAACCAGAAATTTGATGATGGCACCACCAACCAGCAGAATGCACTGGTGATTCTCTCGCACGACCGTTTATTCGAGAAAAAACAATATGCTGATTCTTTAAAGAAGTTCATTTCTTTATTAAAGCAGGATAAAAGGATCGTATTTGAAACACTGGATCACTACCCTTCTGTTCAGCAGAAATAGAGATCTGCCCCAACTGTGGTCAATAAAAAAGCCTCTTTTTGAAAAAAAGAAGGCTTTTTTATTGAAATTCTTGCCCCGAAGCTGCTAATCTGTAACCGCCGGCTCACACTTGACCGACAATAGGGACGTTTTCGCCAGCACTAACAACCGTTCGTCCTAAACCGGACAGTTGATACAGTTCATTCATCCCGCCAAAAGGGCCTTTAAGAAATCATTAAGAAATCGGCCGTAACCCATGCTACCATTGCATTACAGGGCAATAGTAACCTGCGTTAACATTTGTGTTAACACCACTCATAATAACGCCCGTCACAGGAATGTAACTAATCACAATCTGCTTCGTCTACTTAGCAGCTGTTTCTACTTTTGACATATCAAACTGAAACAAACAAAAACAACATTCTTAATAAAATTTAAAGAACACACCATGAAAAAGTTATTCATCACCGCCTTAGCAGCCATCGCCATCGGAACCAGCGCTTTTGCCGGTCCTTCAGCCATCAGTACCAAAGTAAATGACCATTTTGCTGCATCATTCAGCAAAGCCAAAAATGTTTCCTGGAAATCCAGCGACAGGTTTGACAAAGTAAGCTTCGTTCTCAATAATGAGAAAGTAGATGCTTTCTATGACGCAAACGGAGAACTGATCGGTACCAGCAAGACCATGGCTTTTGACAAACTGCCCAAATCAGCCCTGGAGAATATCACCAGCAAGTACCAGTATCCCGAGTACCAGTTAAAAGACTGTATCGAGTTTACCTCCGATACTAAAGAGACAAACTACTATGTTTCTATGGAAAAGAAAAATGAAACCCTGGTATTGGAAATCACCAAAGGTGGAATGGTAAGCGTGTTTGCCCGTAACAAAAAGTAAGGCATTCTATACTCCATATATATTCCCAAAGTCCCACGTTCTTGCGCGGGACTTTTTTATTCCCACCCCCATTCCATTCACTCATTCACTCAATCACTCATTCTATCATTTTGTTCTTACCCCGGCAAACTGATCTTTCCCATACTCACCGAAGGAATATCGCTGGTGCCGTTACCAATAGCTGTATTGCCGCCTGCCACAGATTCATTGGCCAGTACGGCAAAGAGCAGGGCTTCTTTGGCATCCGGGTTGATCTGCAGCGCATCTGTGGTATAAAACGTATACCCCGGTAACAGTTCCTGTATATGCTGCATCAGCAAAGGGTTGTGCATGCCGCCGCCACTGGTGTAGATCGTAAATGATTTATCGGCGTCAAGGGTTCTTTTCATGGCAGATACAATGGAAACAGCGCTGAAGCGGTTCAGGGTAGCCATTACATCGGGGTGTGAGATCTCTGCAATACCTGCCTGTATAATGGCTTTTTCGAGATAAGCGAGATTAAACAGTTCAGGGCCGGTTGTTTTGGGGAACCCTTTGTCGAAAAAAGCGTTTTTCAGAAGCTCAGCCAGCAAGGCTTCATGTACGGTTCCTTTTTTTGCCACGGCGGCATCTTTATCATAGGGCAGCTGAAAATGCTGTTGCACATAGGCATCCATCAGGGTATTGCCGGGGCCTGTATCGGTGCTGAAGATCCTGGCCGCATCCAGGTCGGCGGGTAAATAGGTAAAATTGGCAATTCCGCCAATGTTCAGCATAATCCGGTTCTCTCCTTTTTTGCTGAAAATAAAATAGTCGCCATACACTGCCAGCGGCGCACCTTCTCCCCCCGCAGCAATATGTTTCTGTCTGAAATCACTGAGAGTAATGATCCCGGTAGATACAGCCAGCTGGTCGCCATCCCCGATCTGTAAAGTAGCGTTTCCGAAACCGGGCTGCTGGTGCTGTAGTTTAGGCGCGTGGTAGACGGTTTGTCCATGACTGGCCAGCAGGTCTACTTCTTCGGGATTCACTTTCCATTTCCGCAAAAAACCAAGAATAATAGCGGCATGCTGCTGGGCCACCCAGCCATTCAGAAGGCAGAGTTTCTCCAGGTCAACCGTTTTTTTAGAGAAAACCGAGCGGATCTCCTCTTTAAAGCGTGTTTCATAGGGATAGGTCTCAAACTGCACCAGTTCGATCCGCGTTTCCGGTCCGCTGCCGGTAAACCGGCAAAGTGCCACGTCTAACCCGTCCAGTGAGGTGCCGCTCATTAACCCAATAATCAGGCGGGTCGGCTTTGCCGCAATTCCGCATAATTTGTGTAAGTTTTTATTCATTTTTGCAGGTTTCTGTTGATTCTTGGAGGGAAGTATGCAACAATTTGCAGCTTTTTATTTGTATTATAAAAAAATTTGTTCATTTTTAGCAACGCAATACCCTAACGAAAATGCTTAAGAAAGAACGACAGGCCTATATCTTACACCAGGTTAGTTTACACAACAGTGTTTTGTCTGCCGACCTGAGCAGCTCCATCAATGTGTCCGAAGACACGATCCGCCGCGACCTGAATGAACTGGCCGAAAGTGGCAAAGTTATCAAAGTACATGGAGGCGCTTTATCTAAATCTTTTAACAGCTTTTACCTGCGTTCTGATGTCTATAATGTAGACAGTAAAAAAGTGATAGCCGAAAAAGCAGTTTCCCTGATACAGGATGGCATGTTTGTATTAACCGGCGGCGGAACCACGGTGATAGAAATGGCGCGTTTGTTACCGGAGAATCTGAAAGCCACTTTTTTAACGGGGAGTATCCCGGCTGCCTATGAATATGCACAGCACCCGAATATCGATGTGATCTTTATTGGCGACAAGATCTCCAAGAAATCACAGATTGCCATCGGGGGCGAAGCCATTACCAAGATCAAACACATCAAAGCGGATCTCTGTTTTCTGGGGATCAATGCTATTGACAGGGACCATGGCATCACTGATAACGACTGGGATATCGCGCAACTGAAAAATGCCATGATCGAATCTTCGGCAAAAACCGTGGTCATGTCGATCTCGGAAAAATTAAATTCCCATCAACGCATCCGTGTATGCGGGGTGGATGATATAGATATTCTCATCACTGAGCTGAATCCAACCGATAAAGTGCTGGACCCGTTCAGGATAAACAGTTTAACCATTCTTTGATTTATCACAAATAAAAACTGCGCTATGAACACAAGTGTTAAGAAAGCTACCGGTAAATGGAGACAACTCTGTTTGCTGCTGGCCATCACCCTGCTTACCGCCTACACCTATGGGCAGGTACGCATCTCCGGAAAAATCACCAGTACCACCGGCGCCGCTGTTGAATCGGTTGCGGTAACCGTAAAGGGTACCAAGTTTGGTGCATTGGCCGATAACAACGGCTTATACAGCTTTACCGCACCGCTTGCCGCCGGAAAATACACCCTGGTATTTGCGGGCGTAGGATTTCAGCAACAGGAAACAGCGCTGACCGTGGGTACAGACAAAAGCTATACCGTTGATGCGGTTATGAGCGAAAAAGTTTCTAAACTGGATGAAGTGGTTGTTACCGGTACCTCAGCCGGAACCACCCGCAGACAACTGGGTAGTTATATCAGCTCTGTAAAAGCAGAAGATCTGAACAAAGGTGCTACCGGGAACGTGCTGGCGGCTTTACAGGGTAAAACGGCCGGTGCGCAGATTTCACAGAACTCCGGAGATCCTGCCGGTGGTATTTCTGTAAGACTGCGTGGTATCAGTTCTATTTCTTCTTCTTCCGAACCACTGTATATCATTGACGGGGTGATCGTAAACAATGGTACCAACCGTGTTACCAATACATCCGGCAACTACGATGGCGGAAGTTTTGTAGGTAATATCGGCCAAAGCCGTTTGGTGGATATCAACCCCAACGATATTGAAAGAGTGGAAGTATTGAACGGTGCTGCTGCCGCTGCCATTTATGGTAGCCGTGCCAATGCCGGTGTGGTGCAGATCTTTACCAAAAAAGGTAAAAGCGGTGCGCCTTCTATCAGCTTCTCCACCAACTACACTACCAGCAAACTGCGTAAGAAACTGGATGTGAACCAATCTCCAACCAAATTCGGCGGACCTACAGACGGACCGGGTGCATTTACACAGGATATTCTTTCCCCTGCCGTAACCACCACTACTGCCGTTACCCGTTACGATTACCAGGATTATATTTTCCGTAACGCCAATGGAACCGACAATAACCTGTCGATCAGCGGTGGTACCGATAAAACCAAATATTATCTCTCGGGATCTTACCTGTACAACCAGGGTATCATTCCCAATACAGATTTCCAGCGTTTCAGCTTCCGCAGTAATATTGACCAGGTGCTGAACAAATGGGCCAGTTTTAACCTGGGCCTGAACTATGTAAACAGTACTGCCAATGAGAAACCCGATGGTAACTCCTTCTTCTCTCCTATGAACAGTGTTACCATCATTGGTAACTTCCACAATATCTGGCAGCGTGATGCGCTGGGTAATATCCTCGCCGTAGGTGAAAGAGGCCGTGCCAACCCGGTATCTGTGATCGAAGACATCAAACAAAAACAAACCACCAACCGGGTGATTGCCAATATGGGACTGAAACTGCGTCCTATCAAACGTCTGACGGTTGATTATACCATGGGTATTGATAACTATTCTCAGAATGGTACTACCTATATTCCACCGTTTGCTTATAACGTAAGTACAGCTTTCTTTGGTGGTGGTGCAGGTCTGGATCCAACGCAGAATGGTTATTCAAGTACTGCGAGCAACAGTTTCTTCGCTATCAACCATGATCTGAATGCCACTTATAATATTGATATCACCAGCAATATCAACTCAGTTACCCAGGTGGGATTCTCTCAGCAATATGAGAAGAACAATTATGCCTTGTTACAGGGTCGTGGTCTGGCACCCTTTGTACAAACCGTGAACGGAGCCAGTACCATTTTACCAGGTGTGGATGACAGAAGTGAGATCTCCGTATCAGGTACCTATGTGCAGCAGAACTTCAAATACCGTAACCAGTTTTTTGTAACCGGTGCGGTGCGTGTGGATGGTTCTTCTGTGTTTGGTAAAAACCAGCGTAACCAGACTTATTACAAAGCCAGCGGTAGTTACGTGATCTCCGGAACAGATTTCTGGAGCAAAATGGGCGTATCCAAATGGTGGGATCTGTTTAAAGTACGTGTGGCATATGGTGAGAGCGGAAACCTGACCGGTATCGGCGCTTACTCAAGATTCAACACTTATAGTTCTTCTTCTTACCTCGGCAGAACTTCCCTGAACTCCAGCGGAACACTGGCCAACGAGAATGTGAAACCCGAAAGACAGCAGGAACTGGAATATGGTTTTGACCTGGCTTTCCTGAACAACCGTTTGGGAGTAACGGTGAACGTTTACAACAAAAAAGTAAAAGACCTGCTGATTAACCGCTTTATTGCACCAACCAGCGGTTTCTCCAGTCTGCTGGATAACTATGGTTCATTAGAGAACAAAGGATATGAAGTAGTATTAACCGGTAGTCCCGTTGCTACCAAGAACCTGAAATGGGAAGTAACCGGAATCTATAACCATAACCGCAACAAAGCCGTTAGTATCGGCCAGGCATTGACACTGTTAAGTACCAATGCAGGTGCGCCGGTAGCGATCATTGAAGGACAGCCGATTGGTGTATTCTACGGAACTTTCTTTGCTACGGATGCCAGTGGTAACCTTTTGAAAAATGCGGCTGGTATTCCACAGCTGGAAGCGGGTGTACAGAACAGCGCCCTGGTATATACTCCCGGAAGAAATACAACAACCGGTTTACCCAGCGGAAGCACATTACGCCGGATCATCGGAAATCCGAATCCTGATTATACTGCCAGTCTGGTGAATGAGATCACCTACAAAAAACTGAGTCTGCGTGTGCAGATCGATGCGGTAAGAGGTGGTAATGTATTCAATGCCGATTTCCGTACCCGTCAGGGCGTAGGTAACGGTAAAGTTGCCGAACAGGAGCAGCGCGGACAATTACCCCGTGGTTATATTTCCGGCATCTATGCCATTGAACAATGGCGCATAGATGATGGTTCTTTTACCAAACTGCGTGAATTATCATTAACCTATAATATTGGAAAACTGAAAGGTTTCAGCGATCTGAGTGTAAGTTTCAGCGGACGTAACCTGATCAGCTGGGATAACTACAACGGATATGATCCGGAAGTAAATGCCGGTGGACAGAGCACTATTCTTCGTGGTATCGATTTTGGTGCAGTTCCTATTCCAAGAACTTTCAGTTTCGGGATCCAGGCTAAATTTTAATTCAACAAAAAACTGATTTTTATGAAAAGAATATTTCAATCAATCGCTTATACCGGCCTGGCTGCGGTGCTGTTAACCGCTTCGGGCTGTAAGAAAGATTTTAACAACCCTACCGCCGCTACTTCTACGCAGGTACTTTCTACCGCAAAGGGATTGGCAGGTGTGGCTGTGGGTTTACAACGTACCTATGCCAACAACGTTGCCAATGGTGTTGCTGATGCCAATGGCCTCATCACCGGCGAAACCATCCTGATGAATGCAGGTAATACTTCTGAGTTCCAGTTCTCCAATGGTGGTAATGCCGTTGATGGAACCAATGCCCTGCTGGGTAACGTGTGGAGTACGTCACACAAAGTGATCTATGATGCCAATAACGTGATCAACGGTGCCGCAGCACTGGCCGACAAAGGTTATGCGAGCGGACTGATTGGTTATGCCACTATCTACAAGGCATTATCGATAGGCGCTGTTTCCAGTTTCTGGGAAAAAGTACCCGACACCGTTGGAACGAGTACCACCACTTTTTCTGACAGAACCGTAGGTTTTGCACGCGCTATTGCAGCTATTGATAAGGCCCTGGCAGCCATTACAGCCAGTCCGATCAGTGCTTCTTTCCTGTCCGACATTCCTGCAGGTGTTGATATTGTGAATACGCTGAATGCTTTAAAAGCCCGTTATTCCCTGTTTGCAGGAAATTACGCAGCAGCACTGGCAGCAGCCAATGCCGTTGATCTTACTAAAAAATCAACCCTGAATTTTGAAGCAGCCAACCCCAACCCGATCTACAATTCGGCCACTTCTACCAACAACTTATATCAGCCGGTGGATTCTACCCTGGGACTACCCGTTGCTCTGGCACCCACAGCAGGTGACAAGCGTATTCCGTTTTACACGCTGATCAATCCAACCATCCTGCCAAGGTTCCGCCTGAATGGATTCTGGATCACTGCCACAACACCTATACCACATTATTTACCCGGTGAGATCACCCTGATCAAAGCAGAGTGTTATGCACGTCAGACAGTACCTGACCTGGTGAATGCTTTAATTGAACTGAATAAAGTAGTTACCAAAAAAGCCGCAGCCGATCCATTGGGTGTTGGCGCCGACCTGGCGCCGGTGGCACCAGTGACCACGGCAGATCTGCTGAATGAGATCTACAAAAACCGTTGTATCGAATTGTATCATTCCGGTTTAAAACTGGAAGATATGCGCCGGTTCGGACGTCCGAATACAGAGCGCAAACGGAACCTGTTCCCTTATCCTTTCCGTGAAAGGGACAGTAACCCGAATACGCCTGCTGATCCAGCTTTTTAAGTCCCCCATTGTTACCCAAAGCCCGCTATTCAGCGGGCTTTTTTATGTCCTTTTTTTTCACTTTCAATTATTTTAATACATTCGGTGACAAGCAATCGGGATCAAATGAAAACATTTTCGGCTCCTTTTATTACCGTGGCAGGTACTGCAGATGCAGGCGAACTGGAACGGCTGGTGAATAGTGCTTACCGGGGCAACAGCTCCAAAAAAGGATGGACCACCGAAGCAGATCTGTTGGGCGGACAACGCACCAACGAAGCCGGCATACGGGAGATGATAGCAGAACCGGATGCGGTAATTCTGAAATATACCAGCGAGGAAGGATCGCTGCAGGGTTGTGTTTACCTGAAAAAAAAAGCCGGTAAATTATATCTGGGCATGTTAACCGTTTCGCCCGAGCTGCAGACAAAGGGGATCGGGAAACAATTACTGGCCGCTGCAGAAAGCATGGCAAAACACCTCTTCTGTAGTATCATTCAGATGACTGTCATCTCTGTCAGAAAAGAACTCATTGCCTGGTACGAACGCCATGGTTATGTGGCCACCGGAGAAACGGCCCCATTTCCTACCGACCCGAAATTTGGGTTGCCTAAGCAATCGCTTGAATTTATTGTGCTTGAAAAACAACTTGTTTAATGATGCTTTGGAGTAAAACAGATACAGTTCTTGCATTTACCACCGGATTAAGTAACTTCCAATAGCTATCAAATCACGTCTGTTCTCAAATGCCAATGTCTTCGGTGCTGATATGGAAAAAAACAAGTTGGCTGCTGCTGCTCTGTATCTGTCATACGGTTTTGTATGCACAGGATAAACCGGTTACCGATTCCGTTTTTTTTCTTGCCAATAAAAAAGGATTATTGGGCAAACTCGGCAAAAGTTTATCGGTGAATAATCCCGATCCGGTGCTTCCTTCGGAAGGTGCGGTGAAAAATGAACTCGCTTTTAATCCTTACCGTGGTAAGATCATCCGGCATATCGAAATAAAAAAGATTGGCTTTGAACGGTATGTAAGTGATACGACCAAAGTGGTGCGGAATATTTTTAACGATATCGGTAATGCATTACACAGCAGTACCCGCAGAAAAGTGATCCTGAACAATCTCTTCTTTACCAGTGGAGATTCACTCTACCCTTACCTGATGGCAGATAATGAACGGTTCTTACGCGAACTTACCTATCTGCAGGATGCACAGATCACCATCAACCCTAATACCGGCAGCGATGATTCGGTAGATGTAATTGTGATCTGTAAAGACGTGTTCCCGATAGGCGGCAGCATGGATGCTGGTTCTGATAAAATGGCCAGCTTTGAAGTAAATGATGACAATGTTTTTGGCAGAGGCAACCGCATTCAGATCAGACACCTGTTTGATAAAGACCGCAACCCCGGTTACGGTGTAGGTTTTGAATTGCTGAAAAGAAATATCATGGGCAGTTTTATTAACCTGGCAGCAGGCTACCGAACAGAAGCCCCTTCTTTTAACAGCGGAAGGCGCGATGAGAAAACCCTGTTTCTGCAGGGAGAATTACCCCTGGTGAGTCCGTACCATGTTTGGACCGGTGCTTTTGAACTGGCGGATCACTATACACAAAATGGTTATTACAAAGATTCGGTGTATCAATCTGATTTCAAATACCGCTACCGTGTTTTTGATGGATGGGCCGGTTATAACCTGGGGGCGAGGAAACAATTACAGCAGAATTTCAAATCCAGGTTTAAAAAGATGATCTCTATCAGAGGGGTGCACCGAAAATTCCAGGATATCCCCAACCTGTACAAGACCATTTATAATTTCGGGTACTCCGATATATCCAGTGTATTGGCATCCTACACCATTTTTGAGCAGGATTATTACCATACCAAATTCCTGTATGGCTTCGGAAGAAATGAAGACGTTCCGGAAGGTTTCAGCATTTCGTTCATCGGTGGATGGACCAACCGTAACCAGGTAGAACGGCCTTATTTCGGTTTTGAATACAAAAGAAGCTACTTCTCCAACCGTAAAAACTACCTGAATTTTACCCTGCGGCTGGGAGGTTATTACCGCGAAAAGAATCTGGAAGATGTTAGTTTTCTCAGCAGTCTTGAATACTTCACCAAACTCAGAAAACTGGGTAACAGTAAATGGTTTCTCAGGCATTTCCTGAGTGGCAGTGCCACACAACTGGTAAGAACCCGATTAAATGATCCCCTGAGACTGAACAGTGAGTATGGGATTCCTCCGCTAACCGATCCTACTTTACGGGCCGCTACAAGGATTACTTTTAATGGAGAATCCGTTTTTTACAATACCTGGAAATTCGTGGGTTTTAGTTTTGCTCCTTTTGCCTTTACCAATATCTCGTACCTGAGAGCTATTGGACAGTATGTAGAAAGTGGCGATATCTATTCTGCCGTAGGCGGAGGGGTAAGAACCCGGAATGAGAACCTTGTATTCGGTACCATGGAACTGAAAGCCTATTATTATCCCCGCATTACCGGCACCATGAGCCAATGGAACATTACATTTAATACAGACCTGCGCTTCAGGTATGTCAGTCAGTTGATCCGGCGGCCGGATTTTGCAGTAGTGAATTAACATTTTTTTGAAAAATTCTTTCCGTATACTGAACCTTTTGCCGTTACTTTCCGTTCTAAAAATAAAAACCGTATGAAAAGATTTTTCCTGCTGACAAGTCTGTCTGCCCTTTTATTTACTGCTGTTACTGCCTCTGCGCAGGATGATAAGGCAAAACGCCCCAGTCCACCGGCCAAAGCCACCCAAACGCTTGCCAGTGGTGCTCTGATCACCATCGATTATAGTTCTCCGGCCCTGAAAGGCCGTACCATCGGCAAAGATGTGGAACCTAAAAAAGGAGAAGTATGGCGTGCCGGTGCCAATGAAGCCACTGTTTTTGCTACCAGCAAGAACATCACAGTAGAAGGAAAAACGTTACCTGCCGGTAAATACGGTTTTTATGTATTGTCCGGGGATAAAGACTGGACCCTCATCTTCAACAAAAAATCAGACCTCTGGGGTGCAGATGGATATGAGCAGTTGAATGATGCACTGCGTGTTAACGTAACACCCGGCAAATCAGCTACACCACAGGAAAGACTAACCTATACCATCAGTAAAGCGGGTAAAGTATCCCTGGTTTGGGGTACCCTGGATCTGAGCTTTACCGTAAAATAAGTAGCATTCATACCGCAAAAGGCTGAAGCTGATAGCTTCGGCCTTTTTTATTTTACGGGAAATAAGAACCTTTGCTGACGGATTTTGTAATAAGTGCAGTAAAAGTGAAGAGGATCTATCATGGTACAAGCCTATAATTTTTTAGCCAGCTGGCAGTTGTTTCCTGAAAAATGCGCGTTTCAGGAGGGGCTTATACCCAAAAGCGGGAATTGCAAAATGGAGAGTATCCGCAACGGACATGCACTGGCTATCAGCATCAACTGGGTAAGCCTGGATAATGAGGCTTTTTACACACAATACGAAATAATCCCCGACGGAGAGATACGTCCGTTTGAGAACCAGGAAATGGCCGACGGTATACAGGCCACCATTCTGAATGCATCTACCATACAAACAAGGTTCATCAAAGAAGAAACCACCATTCTGGAAGTAACCAACGAGATCCTTCCCAACGGTTATATGAAAGTAACTCAGAAGGGAAAGAATAAAGAAAAGGTTGATTTTACCAATACAGAGATCTATCACAAACAGCTGAGTGTACTGCCCTACGCTTCTTCGGTGGGCAGTGTGGCCATCCGACCTAACAAAGAAGGGGTGATCAAACACAAAGCCCTTTCTGCGATGGAAGAGCAGACCAATATGCAGCTCGACCAGATCAAACAGCAAATCGAATTACTGGCCCGGCAGGCACAGGAGATCCGCAAACGGAAAGAACTCAGCCTGATGATCTATGAAGCGAGACTGAGTTTTAAACCCCAGATCGGACACACGTATCATCTCTACGAACGAAAAGACGGAAGCCACCTGTTATCGCTGGTAGGCCCCAAAGAATGGGGCGGCGCCGGACCCTTCAAAGAATTTATTTCCTCCGTAAGATTACTCGCAGACCATACATGGGTGGAGGTAAATTAAAAATTAAAAATTAGCAATTAAAAATTAACAATTAGGACGGCAAGTCTCTCTACCGCATTTTTAATTTTTAATTTTTAATTTTTAATTGCTCCGTCCAAGCTTCCACCCTTTTCAAATAATCTGTTTATTCTTTTTTCAACAGCAGGATCTTTCTCCAGCGGTGGCGCATGGTGTGGTTTGATACGTGCATCGATCACCAATGGACCGCGGCAGCCCCAGTGTTTGTTCTCGGTGAAGGAGTCGATTCCATACATGTCATGAGAGGGGTTGCAACGGGTATAGGTAACCCAAACATAATTCCGGATATTTTCAGCAGTAAATGGTGCATCATCTGCTACAACGATCATGGCTACACCACTCAGCTGTTCCAGTTGATACACCAGTTGCTGATTCAGTACTTCCATTTCTACCTGTGCCAGTTCATAGGATTCAAACCTGGCAGTTTCCAGTACCACCACACCCGGCATAGCAAGACTGGCTTTACGGAACAGCCGGAGTTCTTTGAGTAATGACGGCACTTCTTTACACAAAGTCCGTTTTACTTCTCCGTAGGCGGCCAGCACTACTTTACTGCCACTGTTCAATCCGGTACCGGAATAATCCAGCGTATCAATCGTGGTGTGCGTATAAAAATGTATATCGCGGGTAAGATCGATCCGCTCCAGCAGATACTCCATAAAAGCCTGTACATGGTGCGTGCGCAGTTGTCTGGTATCATCGGCTGTGATGAATAGGAACTTCGCAAGACTTAACTGGCCGGTACCCAATACATGGTTGGCAATGGTCAATAATTCTGCCGGCTGTTTGGCAGGCGTATACGGTGTGTACCGTTCACTGCCGATAGCGAGTAATAACGGGTGTACACCGGCGGCATCTACTGCATGCACTTCCTGCAAACCAGGGATCTCCTGCGGCATGGCAGCACCCGTGAGTTCATGAATCAATTCGCCAAAACTGGTATCTTCCTGCGGTGGCCGGCCTACCACAGTAAATGCCCAGATAGCATTTTTCTTTGCGTAAACTTTATGAACGCGCATTAACGGAAAGTCATGGGTCAGACTATAATAACCAAGGTGATCTCCGAAAGGGCCTTCCGGTTTGTTCTCCCCGGGGTAAACTTCGCCGGTGATCACAAAATCGGCATCGGTGCTGATGCAGAATCCATCCTGGTAGGTATACCGGAATCTTCTCCCCCCCAGTAATCCGGCAAAAGTCATTTCACTCATTCCTTCAGGCAAAGGCATTACCGCTGCCACACTGTGCGATGGCGGACCTCCCACAAAACAACTCACTTTCAACGCCTGCCCCCTGGCATTGGCTTTTGTCTGGTGTACACCAATTCCTCTGTGCAATTGATAATGCAGCCCGATCTCTTTGTTCAGTTCATACTGGTTACCGCTAAGCTGGATCCGGTACATGCCCAGATTGGCTTTCATAATACCCGGACTGTCCACATCTTCGCTATATACCTGCGGCAGTGTTACAAATGCACCTCCATCTTTGGGCCAGTGTTGAATCAGGGGCAGATCGGAAATCTGAATTTCTTCATACATGACTGGTTTGGAAAGAGGATTTTTTAATGGCAAGGCTTTCATGGCTGCCAAACCCGTTTGCAGGTTATCGATCGGGTGTTTCAGCGCCTTGATCGGATCACCTTTCAGGGCAATGAGTTTCTGTACCTGTGCAAACGTATCACGGAAGATGAATTTGCTTCTTTCGATGGTACCAAAAATATTGGAAGCCGCCCGGTAGCGGGAGCCTTTTACATTCTCAAATAATAATGCCGGGCCACCAGCATCGTATACGCGCAGGTGTATGGCAGCCATTTCAAGGTAAGGGTCAACTTCTTCTGTGATGCGAACCAGATGGCCGTTCTTTTCAAGGTCGGTTAAACAATCTTCTAAGGAAACATAACTCATGTAATACTAACAGATTATTGATATAAAAGTTGACATCAATCCTTTCTTTCCGTACCAAAAATATAATAGATCAGCAGGCCGAAAACGGGAGCCACTACAATCAGGATGGTCCACAATAACTGTGTGTTCCGCTCCAGTTCCCGCCGCTCAAAAATGCCTTTGATCGTGTAAATGATCAGGGCCAACCAGAGTATACTGATCAATAGTACCTGCATATCTTTTTTTTGTACCTCTAAGCTACACCAACCTGTGCAAATAACCCTGCTTTGGGTACAATGTCTACAGACTATAGACTTAGTTCGTATTTTTGCACCATGACAAAGCTCAGTGTGAATATCAACAAATTTGCCACCCTGCGTAACAGCCGCGGTGGCAATAACCCGGATGTGGTGCAGGCAGCCATTGATGCACAGCGTTTTGGAGCCGATGGCGTTACGGTGCATCCCCGTCCGGATGAACGGCATATCCGTTATGAAGATGTGCGACAGATCAGAAAGATCATCACCACAGAATTTAATATTGAAGGAAACCCCACCGAACAGAAATTTGTAGATCTGGTACTCGAAACCCATCCACACCAGGTAACCCTGGTACCCGATGCGCTGGGGCAGCTAACGAGCGATCATGGCTGGGATACGATCAGGCACAAAGATTACCTCATCAACCTCATCGGCATTTTTCAGAAAGCAGGTATCCGTGTATCCATTTTTGTAGATCCCGTGTTAGAGATGGTTGAAGGGGCGGCCCAAACCGGAACGGACCGAATCGAATTGTATACAGAAGCGTATGCCCATGATTTTGCAGCCGGCAATCCTGCTGCTGCCATTGCACCCTATCTCGCCGCTGCCAGCAAAGCCAAAGAACTGGGAATGGGCCTCAATGCCGGCCATGATCTTGACCTGCACAACCTCAAATTCTTTGCCCAACAGATCCCCTTCCTCAACGAAGTAAGCATTGGTCATGCACTGGTATGCGACGCGATTTATCTGGGATATGAGAATGCGGTGCAGATGTATCAGCGGCAGCTCAAGTGAACAGAAGAACAGACGAACAGAGGAGCAAGGAACAGATGAACTGAAAAATCATCCATAGCACCATTCATCGGTTCATCTGTTCATCTGTTCTTTTCTCCCTGTTCCACAATCCTGAATTTTACTTTCGCATCTATCATTATCGTAAATTGATTCTTCAATGCACGATATGAGAAACTATTTATTGCTGGCAGGATGTCTGTTCGCCGGTGTTTTGCTGGGGCAGCCTGTTAAACCGGTGTACCCTATCCCTACCAAAGAACAACTGGCCTGGCATGAAAAAGAGTTTTACCTGTTTATCCATTTTGGCCCGAATACTTTTACCGATAAAGAATGGGGCGAGGGAAATGAAGATCCATCTGTCTTCAACCCTACGGCACTGGATTGTGAGCAGTGGGCGCGGATTGCCAAACAGGCGGGTGCCAGGGGAATCATATTAACTGCCAAACACCACGATGGATTCTGTTTATGGCCCAGCAAACAAAGCACTCATACCGTTAGAGAAAGCAAATGGATGAATGGAAAAGGCGATGTGGTAAAAGCACTGTCTGATGCCTGCAGGAAAACCGGATTGGAAATGGGCGTTTATATTTCGCCCTGGGACAGAAACCACCCGCAATACGGCACCCCTGCTTATAATGATGTGTACATTGCCAGCATGAAAGAACTGCTAACCCAATACGGCAAATTCTTTGAATTATGGTGGGATGGCGCCAACGGCGAAGGCCCTAACGGTAAAAAGCAGGTATACGATTTTAAACGCTTCGAAGACTCCGCTTTTAAATGGCAAAAACAACTGGTGATCTTCAGCGATATTGGTCCCGGTGCGCGCTGGTGCGGCAATGAAAATGGAACGATCAACCATACCAACTGGAACCTGCTGGATACCGCCGGTTTTAAAAGAGGACAGGGAGGGCCGCCTACCGACACCTTAAACCGCGGCAATGTAAATGGCAAACACTGGATTCCGGCTGAGGCAGATGTGTCTATCAGACCAGGCTGGTTCTATCATGCCAAAGAAGACAGCAAAGTAAAATCTCCCGAAACATTGTTTAATCTGTATCTCCGGTCAGTAGGTAATGGCGGTAACTTCCTGTTAAATGTACCGCCCGACAGAACGGGCCGTATTCATCCCGCAGATTCAGCTGCACTGGTGGGTTTTGGCAAACTAAGAACAACTGCTTTTTCAAAAGACCTGTTACAAAATGCCAGTATCAGCAGCATAGCAGCTCCCGGCAAAAAGATCCCGGCATTGAACGATCATAATATACAGACCTATTGGGTATCTCCACAGCAGAACAGCAGCCTGTTGGTGAAACTGCCGGCCAAAACCGCCATCAATACCCTGGTGCTGGAAGAAATGATCGCTTACGGACAAAGGGTAAGTGCTTTCACTATTGAAGCGTTTGATGGACAGGCATTCCAGACCGTTTTTACGGGTACCACTATCGGCCGAAAAAAGATCGCCAGCTTTCCGCTGCAGGAAACGGATCAGCTAAGAATAACCATTCAGCAAGCCAAAGCAGTACCGGTACTGAGATCCATCTCGGCCTACCAGGTTAAATAACTATTCAAAGCAACAGGTGTGGAACTATTGAAACGGGGTGCCTGTTTCAATAGTTCCACACTTTCTATTTGCTAATAAAGGCGAATTTGAAGCCCTCCGCTTATCCTCTATTTCATGCTTTGGTCAGCCTCCTTCACGGTTTAATCATTTAACC
>SCVK01000031.1 GCA_004297075.1 Chitinophagaceae bacterium | reverse complement strand
ACTGATCACTTTCCTGGTGCTGGGTCTGTTTGGAAGAAAATACCTGAAAACTTTTTCCGGTATCCTGGGTACGGGCTCCTTGCTTGCTGCCACCGTTTTATCCTTACTGGCCGCCAGGCAATATTTTCTGGGCGATGGAAAGCTGAATGGTGTTTACCAGAAGATCACTGCTTTTAAATTTACCTGGCTCGAGTTTTCGCCCGGTGTATCCATTGATATCAGTGCCATCGTTGATCCGATCTCTGTGATGATGCTGGTGGTGGTTACCTTTGTTTCACTGATGGTGCATGTGTTCAGTCTCGGTTATATGAAAGGAGAGGAGCGCTTTGCTACCTATTATGCCTATCTCGGACTGTTTACATTTTCTATGCTGGGACTCGTATTATCCGGCAACCTGTTCCAGATCTATATGTTCTGGGAACTGGTAGGTGTTTCTTCTTTTTTACTGATCGGTTATTATTATAACAAACCTTCTGCTGTTGCAGCTTCCAAAAAAGCATTCATCGTTACCCGTTTTGCTGACCTGGGGTTCCTGGTGGGAATACTGGTACTGGCTTTTTACGGACATACGCTCGATATCTCTACCCTGATCGAAAGATTAACATCGGCACAATCGCCTGAATTCACCGGTATGGCTACCGCGGGTTTCCTGGGTGTATCCATGCTTACCTGGGGGTTAACTTTGGTATTTATCGGCGGCGCCGGTAAATCTGCCATGTTTCCCCTGCATATCTGGTTACCCGATGCGATGGAAGGTCCTACACCTGTATCCGCATTGATCCATGCTGCTACTATGGTGGTAGCCGGCGTATACCTGGTAGCCCGTTTATTCCCGATCTATTCCATGGATGCAAGTTCTCTGCAGGTGGTAACCTATGTAGGTGCTTTCTCCGCTTTACTGGCGGCCGTAATTGCCTGCACACAAACAGATATTAAACGGGTACTGGCTTATTCTACCATGTCGCAGATCGGTTATATGATGTTTGCGCTTGGTATTGCCAAACAGGGGGGTGAAGGGGGGTTGGGTTATATGGCTTCCATGTTCCATCTTTTTACACATGCTTTCTTTAAATCACTGTTATTCCTTGGCGCCGGTGCGGTGATACATTTAGTGCATAGCAATGATATGAAAGATATGGGTGGACTGCGCAAGCTGATGCCTATCACGCATATCGCCTTCCTGATCGGTTGCCTGGCCATTGCCGGTGTTCCGCCGTTTGCCGGATTTTTCAGTAAGGAAGAAATATTGCTGGCGGCCTATCATTCCAACAAACTCATTTTTGGTGTGGCCCTGTTTACGGCGGCACTGACTTCTTTTTATATGTTCCGTTTGTATTTCTCTATTTTCTGGAGCAAAGAAGCACCACATCTGCATACAGAACATGGCGAAGGAACTTTCTCTATGAAGTTTCCGCTGGTGGTATTGGCTACCTGTGCGGTAGCAGCAGGATTTATTCCTTTCGCGCAGTTTATCACTTCTGATGGCGCGGCGCTGGAAACACATACGGATCTGAGTTTCTCTATAGCGCCAGTAACCTTATCGGTACTCGCTATTCTGCTGGCAGCTTCCATGTACCGGGTGGCCAATGATAAACCTGCGAGGCTGGCTACCGCCATGGGTGGTTTGTACAAAGCAGCGAGCCGTAAATTTTATATGGATGAACTGTACCTGTTCATCACCCAAAAAATAATTTTCCCGCTCATCGGTGCGCCGATTGCGTGGATCGATAAAAATATTGTAGACGGACTGATGAACCTGCTGGCGGCTGTTACAGCTAAGATCTCTGAATGGATCAAAGGGCTACAATCCGGAAGGGTACAGAGCTATGCGCTGTATTTCTTTGGAGGGGTAGCCGCATTGGCGGTACTATTTATTTATATATGGAAATGAGCTTATTATGAACCTGTCCTTACTCATCTTACTCCCACTGGTCACCGCTGTTGTGATCCTTTTCTGCAACGGACTGAAACAGGTTCGTATGGCGGCACTGGTAGGTTCTGTGGCACAACTGGCCGTATCCTTACGTTTGTTGCTGTTGTATAGTAATGAAAGAGCTGCCGGTAACACATCACCCATGTTGTTTGAAAGCAAACACGAATGGTTTACCAGTCTGCATATCAATTATCATATCGGTGTTGATGGTATTTCCATTGCCATGATCCTGTTAACCGCTTCTGTAGTTGTAGCGGGTATCCTGGTATCCTGGACCATGGAGAAACTGAGTAAGGAATTTTTCTTCCTGCTCCTCTTGTTAAGCATGGGTGCGTATGGATTTTTTATCTCGCTCGATATTTTCACTTTGTTCTTCTTCCTCGAAGTAGCTGTGATCCCCAAATTCCTGTTGATCGGGATCTGGGGAAGCGGTAAAAAAGAGTACAGTGCCATGAAACTGGCCCTGATGCTCATGGGTGGATCGGCACTGGTATTTATCGGATTGATGGGTGTGTATTACCAGACAGGTTCTTTTGACCTGATGCAGATCGCTACCACGGCTATCCCGCTGGATGTACAGAAATTCTTTTTTCCTTTTGCTTTTCTGGGCTTTGGCATATTTGGTGCGCTGTTTCCTTTTCATACCTGGGTGCCGGATGGTCACGCATCTGCCCCCACTGCAGCTTCTATGTTTCTGGCGGGGATCTCGATGAAGCTGGGTGGATATGGTTGTTTGCGCGTGGCCACTTTCCTGATGCCTGATGCGGCGCATGCGTATTCATGGATCATTATTTTATTAGCCACGATCGCGATCATCTATGGTGCGTTTGCTACCATGATGCAGACCGATCTGAAATATATCAACGCTTATTCTTCAGTGAGCCATTGTGGTTTTGTGATACTGGGTATCGGGATGCTGACACGTACTTCGATCAATGGTGCGGTATTACAGATGGTATCGCACGGGTTGATGACGGCCCTTTTCTTTGCCGCTATTGGTATGATCTACAGCAGAACCCATACAAGGTTGGTGGCACAGCTGGGCGGACTGTTAAAAGTGATGCCCTTTATCTCTACTGTATTTGTGATAGCGGGTCTCTGTTCGCTGGGATTACCCGGATTCAGCGGTTTTGTGGCCGAGATGACTGTATTCATGGGCGCCTGGCAAAACCCTGATGGATGGTATCGTTTTGCCACCATTCTTGCCTGTGCCTCTATCGTGGTAACCGCTGTGTATATTTTACGTGCAGCCGGTAAAACAGTGATGGGGCCAATAGAGGAGAAATATAATCTGTTAACCGATGCCACCTGGAACGAGAAACTGGCAGCGGCTATATTGATTGTGGGCATTGTACTGATTGGTGTGGCACCCTTTCTCATTAACCAACTCATCATGCCCGGAACAGATACAATAATGCTGCAGGTAGGAAAAGCGATTACCCAAAAATGATACTGACCCATGGTAACTGAATTCTTCATATTACTGAAACAGGAACTGGTGATCACCGCCATTATCTTCCTGTTATTATTC
>SCVK01000030.1 GCA_004297075.1 Chitinophagaceae bacterium | reverse complement strand
CATAGCGGCAAGCCATAAAAAGCAAAGTGCCCAGTATTTTCCTCTTGATTGTTTTACTTCTTCCATGTGTTAAATTTTGGCAAAGATAGGGGGGAGAAATCATTTTTCGCCCAAACCCTGCCCGGTTTGTTGAATATTTGTGGATGCAGCGGCCGGATCCTTTGCCGGTAAAGGTTTGCTCTTGTCGAAAAACAGCATTTTCAGCGAAATCAGCAGTAAAATGAGGGCAAAAACCTTCTTCATTTTCTCATCGCTCACAGACAAAGCCAGTTTACTTCCGAGGAAACCACCCAGCACAAAAGCGGCGGCCACCACCAGCACATAATTAACGTTCAGGTACCCTTGTTTGTAATACTGCAGCACGGCCAGTATGCCTACGGGTAAGAGCAGAATCCCCAGCGAAGTGCCTTGCGCCATTTTCTGCGAGAATCCCAGAAACAATACCAGTGCCGGTACAATAATGATACCGCCGCCAATACCAATCAGGCCGCTTAAAAAACCGGCGGCCAGGCCTACTATCAGGAGCAAGAGCAATGTGGTAATGGTCATTTTGGGAGCTTGGTTTGACAAAGCAGTGGCTTATTTTACAAAGGTTTCTTTGTAGAAGCGAATGGCTTCTTCAATAATGGAGAGGGCCTGGGCCTTATCACCAAAATCTTCTACTACTACGGTTTTGTTCTCCAGTTTCTTGTACTCTTCAAAGAAATGGCGCAACTCGTCGAAGAAGTGTTTGGGCAGCTCTTCAATATTGTTGTAGTGGTTTACTCCAGGGTCGTTGGCAGCAACGGCAATGATCTTATCATCCGGGTCGCCACCGTCAATCATCTGCATCACACCCACTACTTTGGCTTCCATGATGGTGAGTGGTTGTATGGGCAGGGATGTGATAACGAGAATATCCAGCGGGTCTTTATCACCACCATAGGTCTGCGGAATAAAACCGTAGTTGGAGGGGTAATAAAAAGAAGAGAAAATAACCCTGTCGAGCTTCAGCAAACCACTGGGTTTATCGATCTCGTATTTGCAACGGGAACCCTGCGGGATCTCAATGATCGCGTTTACAACACGTGGGGCATTTTCTCCATAAGGAACCCCATGCCAGGGATGTAGTACATTCTGATGATGCATATCTGTTTAATTAATCTTTTATTTTGTTAACCAGTAACCCAGCGCAACGGCCGCCAGGCCTAATATTAGTGTGGCACCGGTATATAGCACAAATGTCCCATATCTTTCCTGCCCCAGCAACTGTAAATTTTCCCAGGCAAAAGCCGAAAAAGTGGTAAACCCGCCACAGATACCTGTTGCGAGAAATAAGCGCCAGCTGGTAAAGCCATCCTGTTTGGCCGAAAAACCCATAATGACACCTATCAGCAAAGAACCCAGTATGTTTACCGTGAAAGTGGCATAAGGGAAATTCTCCAGTCTGACCAGGTGCCCCGTAACATAGCGCAACATCGACCCGATCATGCCACCTGCACCTACCAATAAGAGTTGCCTGATTAGCATAGGGATAAAATTATTGTGAGCTGCCCAGGTCTACCAGCCAGGTCTGGTTTCTTTTCACCACCTGTAAAATATGCGGCTCCTTGTCAAATGAATTGCTGTAATGGATGGCAGTGGTACTGTCTGTCAATTCCTTCACTTCCGCAATATTGATGGAGGCGGTGCGGTACTGCTGACGTCCTTCCTTGTCTTTTTCGCGATAGTTTTTTTCTGTAAGCAACAGCAACTGTTTGTTCTTTTCATCAGTAACGGTATAAAAAGCCGCTCTGGAAAAATCGCCCTGCAGGGTAGCGTTGATGTATTCGCGTCCGGCATCCAGCGCATCTTCTGCTTTCCGGTATTCGGGTTGTTTGCCGGTACAGGCGGCGAGAAGAATCAATATGATCCAGATAAATGATTTCATGGCTGGGTATTAGCGTAAAGGTACAATCCGGCAGGTATCTGCCGAAAAATATCGCTGTTCAGTGCGAGGAAACAAATTTCAGACCAGCAATGGAAGCGATCAGGGTTACCATAAAGAACAAACGCCAGCAATCGGCCGGCTCTTTAAAGAACAGGATGCCGATCAGTGCGGTTCCTACAGCGCCAATGCCCGTCCAGACGGCATAAGCCGTACCCAGCGGCAAAGTTTGCGTGGCTTTGTATAAGAGATACATACTCAGGCTGAGGCTGATAAAAAAGCCACCTATCCAATACAGCGATGCCGTACCGCTGCTGATACGGGCTTTGGCAAGGCAGGTGGTAAAACCTACTTCAAAAAGTCCGGCAATGATCAGTATGATCCAGTTCATGCAGCAAAGATAGGGTGGCGGGGCATTTCATGCTAAAGCTCAAAGGGTAGCCAAAAAATCATCCATCAGTTCCGTAATAGCGGCCGCCGTGGCTGCATCGGTTACCTGGCCATCCATGTTCAGTTTTGTTTTGGGAGCTGAGATCAGCAAGGATCCTTTTTCGCCCAGTTGAGCACCTACTGTTTTCATTACCAGGTTCAGGGATTCATGGGCTTTCTGTCCGGATGAAGATGCCGTGATCAATGCCGCTGGTTTGTTGGTGAACAGTGTGGTAGATACAGTCCACTCAATCGCATTTTTAAAACTGCCGGGTAAACTGAATACATATTCCGGGGTACAGATCAGCACCCCATCTGCGTCTTCGATCAGTTGACGGAAATGGATCACGGTGCCGGGTAAAGGATCTGCATCCAGATCGGGATTAAAATGCGGCAGCTGGTCAATAGCTTCATACAAGGTAAAAGCAGCTTTGTCTGCATACTGGTTAGCAATATGATGCAGTATATGACTGTTCACAGAATGTTTACGGGTACTGCCACAAATGGCGAGGATCTTTTTCATTGGGTTCTTTTCACAAAAAATAAAATACCTGTTTATAAAAGCTGGTGCAGTTTGGCGTATTGCAGCAGCATAATGGTTTTGGCATCTTTGATCTCGCCGGTTTTTATCATCTGCAGGGCTGTATCCAGCGTAAGCTCCAGCACTTCTATGTTCTCCTGCTCGTGTTCCAGTCCGCCCCCCTCATGAATTTTCATCTGTTTATCATATTCTGCCACAAACAGGTAGAGAATTTCGGTAACTGATCCCGGCGACATATACGCTTCCATCACCTTCCTTACCTCTTTCACCTGGTAGCCGGTTTCTTCTTCTGTTTCGCGACGGATGCAGTCTTCCGGATTATCGGTATCCAGCAAACCCGCACAGGCTTCGATCATCATACCATCGGGATTGCCATTGATAAACGTAGGCAAGCGGAACTGGCGGGTCAGGATCACGGTACCCTGCGCACGGTTATACAGCAGGATAGCGGCACCATTGCCACGATCGTAGGCTTCGCGTACATGTGTTTTGCGGTTACCGTCGGCATCGGTAAACGTGTAGGTGATTTTTTTCAGGATATACCAGTTGTCAGACAGGATCGCTGATTCCAGGATCTCAATAGCAGGTGCCATAATTGAATTTAGATAGTAAGCTGATCAGGATATTGTTTTCTGCTT
>SCVK01000237.1 GCA_004297075.1 Chitinophagaceae bacterium | reverse complement strand
ACATCCAGCTGCTCACTCAAATCAGAGGAGAGTACTTTGTTATGGACATTGATCTGCTGTATAATATAGGCCTGGCGTTCCTTCTTAAGCATGGTTAAAATTAAGGAGAGTATTGAAATAAAACGCAGAAAATTGGCCACCAGTAACCGGTAACCGGTATCCTGCAACTATTTCCCCCTTCCCTCCTCCTTCCATTAGCGCCATTATCCTACCTTAGCAGCCCGCAAATATGATCAGTCCCAATACCATCCAGCAGATCACCAGCCGCATCGACATCATTGATGTGGTGGGCGAATTTGTAAAGCTGAAAAAAAGAGGCACCAATTATATCGGACTCTGCCCTTTCCATAACGAGAAAGGACCTTCCTTTACCGTATCTCCTGCCAAGGAAATCTATAAATGTTTTGGCTGCGGCAAAAGTGGTAATACCATCACTTTTTTGATGGAGCATGAGAAATACAGTTATGTAGAAGCTTTACGCTGGCTCGCAGCCAGGTACCATATCGAGGTAGAAGAAACCGAGACCAGCCCCGAACAGAAACAGCTGATCCTTACGGCGGACAGTCTTTATATTATCAATAATTTTGCGAAACAGTTCTTTACCGATGCCCTGCTGACAAGCGAGGAAGGAAAAGCCATCGCCCTCTCTTATCTGCATGAAAGGGGATTCCGGAACGAGATCATCGAAAAATTCCAGATCGGTTATAACCCCGACGCACGCGATGGTTTAACCAAAGCACTACTCTCTAACCAGTTCAACAGGGAACTGCTTCCCAAAACCGGACTCGTATCCTTACGCAACGGAGAGGAACTGGTAGATAATTACCGGGGCCGCATCATCTTCCCCATTCACGGCATCAACGGAAAAATCATCGGTTTTGGTGCACGCGTGATCGGCAAAAGCGACCGTGGTCCCAAATACATCAATACGCCCGAGAATGAGATCTACAGCAAAAGCAAGATCCTCTATGGAATGTACCAGGCCAGGATGGCGGTTGATAAAGCCGATGAATGTTTGCTCGTGGAAGGCTATACCGATGTGGTAAGTCTGCACCAGGCTGGTATCGAAAATGTAGTGGCCAGCGGGGGTACTTCTTTAACCACAGACCAACTGAGACTGATCCGGAAATATACCAATAACCTGACCATTATTTATGATGGTGACAGTGCCGGTGTAAAAGCGGCGCTGCGCGGACTGGACATGGCTTTGGAAGAAGGATTGAATGTGAAACTGGTACTGATCCCCGACAATGAGGACCCCGACAGTTATGTAAACAAAGTAGGTGCAAAAGCATTCAATGAATTTGTAGCGGCTTCCAAAAAAGACTTTATCATTTTTCAGCTGGAAGTAATGTTACAGGAAGCGGGCAGTGATGTGAGCCGTAAAAGCACCGTGGTAAACCAGATAGCTGAAACGCTGAGCCGCATTAACAAAGCGGAAGATTTTACGAAACAGCAGGATTATATCCGACAGTGCGCATCGCTGTTGCGGATCGATGAAACGGGATTGACCAATCTTGTTAATAAATACAAACGCGACAAGATCGTCAAGGACGAAAAAAAACTCTCGCAGGAAGAAGCCAATTTTCTGATGCAGGAAGCGGCCGGCCAGCCGGAAGATGTACTGGATGACAGTACCCTGCTCTTTAACCAGGATGAAGCCTACGAAAGAAATATACTGCGTGTTTTATTGGAATACGGATTACGTGTGTGGGACGAGAGCCGCAGCATGGCCGATTTTATTTTTGAAGAGCTGGAAGAATTTCATTTCGATAATCCGGACCTGGAAAAATTATACGAAGAATACAAAACATGGTATGTACGTGGCCTAGAACCCACCACCAAAACCATGCTCTACCATGAGAATGAAACCCTGCGCAACCTAGTGGTCAGCATCAGCGTAAACCCCTATGAGTTAAGCCAGAAATGGGACGAAGTAATGGAGAGCATGAACATCGTAAACCGCGATACCAGCAAACAGGATGTGCAGATGAGCGTGAACTATTACAAACTGCGCAAGGTGAAAAAAATGATCGAAGAGAACCAGCGCGATATTGAAAAAGCGGCTTACGAAGATTTTAAATTACTGCACGAGGTACACAAACACCTCAAAGACATGGAGAAAGAACTGACCAAACAGCTGGGCACCGTGATCATTAAATAAACCTTACTCCACAGATCTCTTTTCAGCAGAAATCAATCTGCTTTCTGCATTGCCAGTATCATATCACTGTAGCTATGGTGTATCAGGTCCTGTTCCGCAATTTCAAAAGCCTTCATATACTGATCGCACTGTACTTTCAACGCTTCAATCGTTTTGGAGGGGTCTGCCAGGTTACCCGCTTCAATCTCAACAAAGGAACCCAGACCGGGCACTTCATCCAGGTGAAACTTTACGTTATCGATATAAAAGATCTTCCGGTATTTATCAACCACCACTTTTACACCCAGTGCTTTCTCCAGCACTGCTTCGGTAGCGGCCCCGTTGCTGATCTTACTCAGCGAGAAATCAGATTGTTTGGGACCTTCCTGATCGGGACGGTTATAAAAAATGAGGCTGTTTTCAATGTTTCCCTGACGCAGTTTCAAACGGCCGGAAGGCACCTGGAAATACGTGTCTTTCTGATGGTCCAGTCCTACAAAACGGGCACCATTCGACAATAAAAATGCTTCCACTTTTTCAGGGTGAAAGCATTTCGCTTTGATCTCAATATTGATGAAACTCATTATTTTTCAGAGGGGTTCTTTTTGCCGGCCAATAATTTTTCGAGTGCGGTTTCCAGACGGCGTTTGCGCGTCTCATCTTTTTTGGCTCCTTCAATCCAGCTCACATATTCTTTCTGGTTGGTGAAGGATAAGGAACTGAAGAATTCCTGCGCTTCCTTGTGTTTGGTAAACAGTTTACCCAGTTCTACCGGGGGCACAACCAGCCTTTTCTCAAAATCGATCCCGTTCAACTCATTACTTTTGATTTCTGAAAATGCACGGCTGCGGTTAGGGATCTTATCCGATTTCTTGAAACGCATGGCGCTCCATACATGGTCAAGGGTAACCTGGCGCACACACTCATACTCCCGGCTGGTCAGAAATTCCCAGCTGCAGTCGCGGTTCAGGTCGCTCACAATCTTACTCGCGGTTTTAGGATAAGCCACCCAGAGTTTGGTATCATCGTGCAGGGCAGGGAATACTTCTTTCAGTACATTATTTAACTGGTTCTGACTCAACGCAAAAACCAAGGCAAAGTCTAATTTTTTGCTCTTTAACAGAGGCGTTACGTTTTTAGCATACGTAAGTTTGGCAAACTGCTTTTCTATTGCGGATGGGAGCCCCTGGATCAAGAGGTTCTTTTCATCCTTTAACTGTAACTTTTCGAACAAGGTCTGGTTTGACATGCCTAAAAGAGGATTTAGGTGATGTAATAAGGAGGGCAAAGTTAAAAAATTGTTACCAGAACTAGCGAACAAATCGTCCTCTATTTGTGTTCCCGGCGTTAAAATCCGGTCTAAAACAGCCAATTCAGCTATTATATATCAACTTTTTTTACTGGGTGTATAGTATTTCTCAATGATCTCGTCCATCATCCCCCGTAAAGCCGACAGCCTTACTTCATCTAACGGATGGGTACTAAGCAGTTCTGGTTGGCGGCCCGTACCACACAGATGCATCATGCGCTCCCAGAAAACCAATGCTTCTTCTGGTTTAAAGCCGGCCAGTCCGCATAAAATGGCCCCCAGCTTATCGGCTTCGCGTTCATCTGCCGCACTAAATCCCCGAATCACCCCCACGTAATCGCCATTGCCATAAGCCATGCGGTAAAAATCTTTGGTTTCGGCCGGTTTGGCCGATAAAGCTGCTGCGAGTTCTTTGCCGCCCAGAAACTCTTTGAGGATATGTTTCATGCGATCATCCCCATGTTTCAGCAACACATGCGCTATTTCATGGGCCAATACGGCTGCCAGCGAGCCATCGCTCTGGGTTACCCGGATCAGGGCGTCGTACACGGCTATTTTACCCCCCGGCAAACACCAGGCATCTTCTTTTTTGAGTTGAAAGAGTTGTACTTCCCACTGGAAGGAGGATAGTTCCTTAGTAGTTCTTTTCCGGGTATAATAATCCGTCACTGCTTTGATCAACCGGTTAGTTACCCGCTGTACCGTTTCCGCTTCTATGTGTTGGGTACTATCCACCACCAGATGGGCGGTTTTAAATTCGTTGTAGATCGCTGCCGCAGTTGAGAGTATGGCAGACGCCCCACCCTGTCCCGCCACCGGGAAAACAAATCCGGCCAAACAACAGCCAAGCAGGATACAGGATATGAAACGTTTGTTTTTCATAGGTTCAACCAACCGTGGCCCGGCAACTCCCTTTTACAGGAAAACCGGTTTATTTGGGACGATAGTATTGTAATGCTTCCGGCATCACTTCACTCACTTTCCTGATCCGCTCTTCATCGCTCGGGTGACTGCTCATAAACACCGGGGGTTGCTGGCCATTGCTCATGGCCGCCATCCGGGTCCAGAAATCAACGGCCTGCCGGGGATCATATCCCGCCGCTGCGGCAAAGATCAATCCATAATGGTCTGCCTCCAACTCCTGCTTACGGGAGTTAGGCAGTAAGGCACCATACTGGGCACCGATACCGTATACCTGACCAAATATATTAACGGCTTTGGCATTGGTTCCCATGGCAGCCCCACCCAGGGCACCGATACCCTGTGCGGCCATCTGCTGACTCATCCTTTCCTTTCCATGTCCGAGAATGGCGTGGGCAATTTCATGTCCCATTACAATGGCCAAAGCGGTTTCATTCTGTGTTACAGGAAGCAGTCCGGTATAACAAACCACTTTACCACCCGGCATACACCAGGCATTTACCTCCTTGCTTTCTACCAGGTTAAACTCCCAGCCATACCCATCCAATGCATTGGGCATCCCTTTCTGGGCATAATAGTCTCTCAATGCTACCGCCACCCGGTTACCTACTCTTTTCACCATCTCGGCATCCCTGTTACCGGCAGGCACCATCTTATTGGTGGTCAGGAATTCCTTGTATTGGGTAACGGCCAGACTCTGCAATTCAGCATCGGATACCAGACTTAACTGGCTTCTTCCGGTAATGGCATTGGTAACACAGGAGAGGTTAAAAAAAATCACTCCTGCAAAAAGCACTATCATTCTTTTCATATCATTGGTCTTTTACTTCGATTAATACCCCAAAAATAACGGTATCTCTTCTTGCAGAGTTACAGCAAAGCAGCTAGTGTTTACAATATACACAGTACCCGGTTAACGGGGATGCTTGCGTAAAATTGGGAGGGAATCACTTATCAACACAAGGGTGGTAATCAGTCCTGCTGTCTTTGCCGGCGTTTGTCGCGGTGCTTGAGAATAGGAATTTTACTTTCAGTCCCTTTCAGTATGCGGCTTATATTCTTCTGATGGGTCAGTACCACCATCAGCGCCACCAGCACGGCAAAAATGCGGTAAAGGGTTTCCTTTTCATTGAAGATGAAGAGGATGAACACCATAAATGCCACACCGGCCAGAATAGAACTTAAGGATACAAAACGGGTCAGGTATAATACGAGGAGGAATACACCGATACAACATACTGCCACAATGGGCTGGATGGCCACGGCCATTCCGAGCAGGGTGGCTACCCCCTTGCCGCCTTTGAAACCGGCCCAGAGAGGAAAGATATGACCCAATACAGCCGCCAGTCCTAACCCGATCATCAGGTTGGTACGGTGCAGTTCGTCGGTCAGGTAAACAGGCAACAGGATATATAGCGAAGTGGCGATCACCCCTTTCAGGATATCTACCATCATCACAATGGTTCCCCATTTGGAACCCAGTACGCGGAAAGTATTGGTAGCACCGGCATTGCCGCTGCCATAATCACGGATATCAATACCGAAGCGGGATTTACTGATCCACACAGCCGTTGGCACCGATCCTATACAATAAGCTAAAACAATGAGCAACAATTCGTTCATTGGGTGGTTGAAGTTTGGGGGTACAAAGATAACGAAATTGAAGATAATGATTTTTTAACAT
>SCVK01000029.1 GCA_004297075.1 Chitinophagaceae bacterium | reverse complement strand
CCTTCCGATCTCGCCCCTGCATCCACTATCAGGCTATCTGTAACCGTGATCACTTCAGCAATGTAATAGGTCTTCTCAACCAGATGTAACCCCGAAAAATTACCACGTAATGTATCCTGCTGCGCCAGCGCTGCCAATGGGAATCCAATCCATAAAAAAAACAAGACAATATTTTTCATTTTACTCAACTATTTTGTACAGAATAGGACTGGGTGTACGGGTGGTTCCATCAGTCAGTGAAATCGTAATGTTATCAAAAAACACAACATCCCCTTTTTGTAATTGGCCAATCAGTTCCTGCATTGGTCCGCGGAATATTTCACCGTAATTATAGATAGAACGTTGCTCCCCCGTTTTAGGAATACGTGTAAACCGGAACCCGTTTAATCTGCCCGGTATCATCTGCGAGCCTATATCCACAGTGGTAATCATTCGGTTCAATGTCAGCAGATCCTTTACACTTAACACATCTTTGGTGGCATTATCGATATTCAGTTTTACTGTTGGGTTAGGTAGCAGAGACACATGTACCTTTTTCTCAAAAAGAAGTTTATCAGTACCACTTCGGGTATCGGTGAACCGGAACGTAAAATCGCCGCTTTTGCGGAAGATGACGGTATAATTGTTTCCCGATTGACTGATGTCGGCCGTTGGCTCAACACTTACTGAAAAATCACGATGGGTAGTTTCATCTATTTCCTTCAGAAAGGTATTCGATACCCCCACATACAGGTTCTCTGCATACATCGATCCAATGATCCGCTGAAACAGATTATCATATTCATTCTCTTTTGCTTTTTTCTCCTGCGCAGGAGGATCGCTTACTGCAGATGGCAATTTATTGGCAGGTAAAACCGGCTTGAGTTCCTTCACTTCTGGTTTTTTCTGCAGTTGAACCTGTTCATCCACTTTTTTATCAATAAAAACACGGTTCTCTTTTCTCGAAAAAAATGCCGGCAGATAGTCAATGGTTTTCAACGCAGCCGCCTGGTACACATATTCATTTTCCAGTAATAATAATTTTATTCTTTTTATCTGAACATAACTGATAGCCGTAGGTTTATGCAGAAACAAATATCTCTCCCACGAAACTTCTTTATTGGAAAGGGTACGCAAAGTATCTTTTACCGGTAACAGGTTTTCAATGGCACTGTCTATCTGGTATGGCTGCGATTTGATAAAAGCATTCAAACTGAACATTTCCGATTTGAATCGATAGATCAACGAATCTTTCACCAGAATTTCTTCAATCTTACGTTTATCCTGAAACTCATCTCTTATATTCGTTCCCATTTTTGCCAGCCCCGTCAGGATCATTTTATCAAGGCTATCCACCCACTCATAACTCCTGTGCAGACGGTTTTGTATACTCAGGTACACAAGGGTAGTGTCTTTGTTAAGCTGTTCCCGGTGGGTAGCAATTACCTTATTGGCAAAATCAACCTGCAACAAACGCTCCCGCTCCTGGTACTCCAGCGTTTTGATCCAGTAATAATTGGAATCCAGCAGGCTGAAGGGAATATTCAGTACCGAAAGGCAGACGAAAACCACATATAACAGGGTAATAAGCCTGTACCGGTTTTTATTAATTTTTGCGGCCATGATTACTCTCCTATCTGTTTAAACTGTTTAATGATACCCGAAGAAAGACTGTTGAACCGGTAGATGGCATCATTGAGCCCCTCCAGCTGTTCCTGGAAAAGATTCAGCTTATCGCCTGATATGATTGATACGGCAGCCATTTTCTGCAGATTGGTCTGCAGCTCCCTTATATCATCACTAATGGCATGCAGTTCAATAAAAGAAGCGGTCACCTTTGATACATTATCCTTAAAAGCAGTAAAAGCGATAGCAGAATCCGACAGGTGTCCCGACATCATCTCAAGCGATTCATGGTACTGGGCACTTCCCCTCACAATACCGGTATTCAGGGTTTCAAACTTTTCAACATATTCTGTCATCCCTCTAAAATAACGATGGGTAAGTTCCTCTACCTTATCCTGGATCTCCTTTAATCCGCTCGGCACTTCCGCGTTATCCACCAACTCCGGGAACAATCTCTCCCACTTGTATTCCTTCTCCTCACTTTTATACTGTATGGAAGACATGGTAAATACCAGGGCTTCCACTGCAAGACCGGTCAACAGGAAGGCATCCTGCAGTTTCCATTCCATGAACTTCGCAATTACCCCTATCAGGATGATCACGGCACCGATGCTGTAAAAAAAATTGAATACGTCTACCTTTCTTTTGAACATGATTATTTCTTTTTGAATGAGCAATTAAAATGAACTTCCGCCACACCGCCACCGCCATAGATGGCTTTGGAATAAAGCCCGCCGATAGAATAGTTGACAAAAATGTTATAGGTTTTTTCAATCGGAATACCAATACCCGCCGTAATTACACCAGCCGTATTATATTGCAGGTTACCTGATAAAAATCCATTGGCATTGAGCATCACGCCACCGGTAATAATAGAACTGGACTCTTTGTATTTCAGTAAACCGGCGAATAGCTTCACATAAGAATCCTCAGAAAGTAACCGTCCGCCACCTACCTGCCGTTGATAGGATACACCTGCCTGTAATTGCAGGTAATCCAGCGACTGCAGATTTTTATTCTGTAAAGCGGCTGTAAGGTTGGGAGCCACCACCTGTACTTCCAGGTTCCTGGAATACATGGTAAAACTGAAGGCATTATAGAAAGAAGGTGGAATGCTATTGTAGGCACTAATGGCAGGATCATTAGGATCGCCAATAATATTGCTGAGATTGGCGGCAGTTTCGGCCCTGATATTTTTAAACCCGGCCGCAATACCAAAACGAAGACGAAGATCCTCTTTAAACTGAATGCCATATGCATAACAGAAATTGAAAACCGTTTGCTTCAACAGCCCCCCGGATTGACTCTGAAATACAACTCCCACGCCGGCTGATTCCGATACCGGCATATCCGCAGAAAAAGCGAATTCTGTTGGCAGACCGGCTTGTGAATTATCCCGGGGAGTTTTAACACTGGCATCAAAATTATATCCCTTAGCCATACCTGCCTGCGAAGGATTAAACCTGACCTTGTTATTAAAAACACTGGTACTGAAATAATTGGTTTGTGCATTCACTGATGAAAGCAGGAAAACACCAATAACCAGCACCGCGCTAAAATGGACTAATTTATTTGACATAGCGGTTAATTAAAAATGTTTAAATATCCTTTTACCACTACTTCTCCGGTAGTAGACTTAAGTTTGATTACATAGTAGTAAACTTCTGTAGCCAGCTTAGCGCCAGAGTCAGATACACCCTTCCATCCTCCGGTGTAGTTTTCCTGGCCAAATACCCGTACTCCATTTCTATTATATATAATGATACTATTGTTGCTATAGTGGCTGATATTCTTGATCTCCCAGGTATCATTATATCCATCCCCATTAGGGGTGAGGATATTTTGAGGCATGATAGAATACCCCTGCACTACTTTGATGACAACACTGGCTGTATCGGAACACCCGTCTTCATTGGTGCCCTTTACAATATATCGGGTATTGTCGGTTACCGGATTCAGAAACGGATTAGCGCTAAAAGGATCACTTACAAAAGAACGCGGGGTCCATTCATAGTTGGTTGCCCCGGATGCAATTACCTGTGTAGCATTACCGATACTGATGGTGTAATTTTCCCGGTTACTCACGGTTACCACCGGCGTTACGCCCATTTTCACTTTTACAGAATCCGTATACGCAGTACATCCACCTGAGCTTACCATCATTTTATACCAGTTGTCCCTTGTCTGAGCCGGCGCATAAAACCGTCGGTTGGCCGAACCGCTTACAGAAAGGGGTGTATAGTTAAGTCCATCATTGGAAATCATCCACTGATACGCATAACTGATTCCATCACCACCGTTTGGATAACTGGCCACCAACGGACCAACCAACTGACCCGGACAGGCCGCAGCCGGAGCCATTTCAATAAAATGAGAACTGATACCTGGATTTACATTTATTCGCAAAACAGAAGTGGCTGTGCCTTTACAGCCATTTAATTCAGGTACTACCTCAATGAATGCGGAAAGAGTAGTTGCTCCGGCATTTCTGGCAATAAAAGAAGCGATATTACCTGTTCCTGACGCTGCCAGACCGATCCCTGTTTCGGAGTTTGTCCAGTTAAATACAGTATTCGGTTGATCACCAGTAAACTGAACCGCTTGTGTTCTGCCATCCTTACAAACAGATTGATCTGCTATTACATTCGCTGTAGGGTTAGGTTTTACTGTTACCAGCAGTGTATCTGTATTGGAACAACCATTTGTGTTTTTCAGATTGATCTGATAAGAAATCTCCAGCGGTTGCAGGCTTTTATTAACCAAACTTTCACTAATCGCTCCTGTTCCACTGGCAGAGTTGTTTGCAATGCCATTCATCACAAGCCTGCTCCAAGAAAAGTTGGTTCCTGATACATTACTTACAGGATTATAAGACACCGGTTCGTTACTGCATTTTACAAGTGTAGTAACGCTGGCAAGCTTCGGAACAGGTTTAACGGTAACTTTTACGAACTGGTCATTACTACAGGCTGAACTCTGGAGAATACTATACTTATACAACACGTCGATAGGCGCTGCCGTAGTATTGGTAAGCATCTCCGTAATATCCCCCTTTCCCGACGCTGCAGCATTGGATATACCTGCAACGGCTTCTCTTGTCCACTCCAATTGCGCTGTGGTTACACCAGAAGCTGGCGAGAACAGAAACAGTTCATTACTGCAAACCGAGGATACAGAACTGGAATTTGTAATTGTAACAGCAGGGTTTACCTGTACTGAAATATTTTCGGTGCTACTGCAGTTCTTATTGGTAATCGTTAATATATATGTTACCAATACCGGTAGTGCGGTTGTATTGACTAAATTTTCACTGATTATTCCCGTACCACTGGCAGGCCTGTTCGAAATTCCATAAATGGAAGGTCTTGTCCAGGTAACAATGGCACTTGTATCTCCTTCAACCAACGGCTCGTACGTAAGTAAACTATTACTGCACACAGCGGGCAGGCTCGTGGCACTTTTCAGTTTCAGCGAAGGGCTGATGGTAATAGTGAACGCCACAGCCGTTCCTTTACATCCCTCCGCTTCAGGTGTAACGGTTATATTAGAAACAAGTGGCTTGCTGGTTGTGTTATTGGCAACGAAGAACAGATCGTTCCACCCCTCAGACATGATGCCCAGATCGGTATTATCATTTGTCCAGGTATAAGAACTATTGCTCACAGCAGATCCGGAGAAATTAACAACAGCTACACTGTTATTACAGAACACCTTGTTGGAAACACTGGCAACAACTGGTGTTGGATTAACGGTAACTACCACCAGTCTTTTGGCAGAGCAACCATTGGCGGTTAATGTAATTTCATAAGGTACCTGAATGGCTGTATTCGTGGTACTGACAAGTGTTTCACGGATTAGCCCGGTACCGGTAGCTGCGGCATTGCTGATACCATTTACAACAGCCCTCGACCAACTAAAGGATACGCCCTCTGTACTGCTTTCGGGCATATAGTTGAAAACAGTATTACTGCAAACGGCCTGCGGCGTAATACTGCTGCTAAGGGCTGGTGTAGGATTTACTACAATATAGAAACCCTTTGTTGTTCCGGAACAGCCATTGGCCACCGGTTCAACGGTAATATAACCTGTTTGTGCCAGGCTGATCCTGTTTACCGCCGTAAACGACAGGTTACCTTTACCCGAACTGGCTAACCCGATATTGCTATTGGTATTGGTCCAGTTATACTCAGTGCCGCCGATAAGCGACCCGCTGAAATTCACCTGCACTTTTGATCCGTTACAAACTACCTGCTCAACAGATTCGGACACCATAGGTATCGGATTTACAGTAACCAGCAGATCTTCACTGTGCGTACAGCCATTGGCCGTAAGGGTAAACCGGTAACTTACAACAACAGGAATGTTGGTGGTATTAACCAACGCCTCAAAAATATCACTGGCACCTGCATTGGGCGTATTTTTAATACCGGCTGTCAAAGGCCTGGACCATGTAAACGTAGTACCATTGGTAAGGCTGGATGGGCTATAATTCAACAATGCACCCGAACATACACTCAGGCTGGTTGGGGAATTGAGTACAGGATCCGGATTAACCAGTACCTGTACAATCTGTGTATTACTACAACCATTAACAGTAAGGGTGTATTCGTAATCTACCAATACCGGAGCGGTACCCGTGTTGTGAAGAACTTCAGAGAACCCATTCACTCCGCTGGCCGCCTCATTAGAAATCTGCGCTTGTTTAGCTCTTTTCCATGAATATGAAACCCCGGCAGTAAGTGAGGACGGATTAAACACTGCTGCCGTATGATTACAGATAGAACCGGCACTGGTAAGCACCAGAACAGGTTTGGGGTTTACGGGTACCGTTAAAGTAAACGGCTGGCCCACACAACCACCCAATATGGCAGAACTGTAAGGTGTAATCTGATACAGGGCATTGGCTATATCAGAACGGCTGTGATAGAGATTTTTTTCACTTACCACAGACTGTTGCACAGGCTGGCTGATGCCACCGGTAACGGCTCCCAGCGGACTGGAACCGGGTGCAGTCCAGGTATACAAAGTTCCTGCGGGGATAATCCCTGCAAAATCGGAGAAACTAAATCCGGCGCCATTACAGATGGCACTGGTAAGAGACTGGTTGCTGATCTGCGGAACAGGGTTCACCGTTACGGTAACCGTAAATGTTCTGTCACTGCAGCCATCAGGTGTTACGGCATATACCACATTTGCAGGCAATGCACTGGTATTGGTAAGTGTTTGTGAAAAAGAAACGGCCGGTACCGCATTAGCCGTTGCGCCGGATATGGCAACCGGCACAGAAACCAGTACCCAACTATATTTCTTACCCAAGGGAACCCTGGTAGGCGTATAATTTACCGGAGATCCGCTACAAACAACGAAAGATGTATCGTTCACCAATGCATTAGGCACAACGGTGATCGTAAAAGATTTGGTTACGCCCACACATCCATTGGCAAAAGGTGTTACTGAAATACTGGCAACCGCATTGGTAAGCGTATTATTTACAGTAAGGAAGGGGGTAATATTTTCATTACCAGATGCAGATAGTCCGATGCTGGTAGTATTATTCTGCCAGGAATAAGTTGTTCCGGGAACGGAAGATGTAAACGAAACCTGCGAAGTAGTTACACCTGTGCAATACGTAAGATTGGAAGGTTGTACCAGTTCGGGAGCTTGTTGGGTTACCGTAATGGTTTGAGACTGGCCATTTCCAGGCAAATTCTCACAGGCATTACTACCGCTTACTTTTACATAATAAGTGGTGGTACTGTTTAATACAGGTGTAACAAAATCGGCACCCGTACCCAGTTGGGTAGTAAAATTAGCATCCGCATACCAGGTAAATACCGGATCCTGGATACTGCTGCTGGCCGATAATGCAGCACGAAGGCTGGTGGATAGTCCTTTACAAAGGTTAACACTTGGTGTACTTATTACAATATCAGCAGCTTCTGCTACGTACCTAACGGTTACCTGATGGGTATTACTTTTGGCTACACCACATCCATTACCCGAAAAAGCGGCTTCCATATAATAATACTGGGTACCCAGTGTAGCAGATGCAGGTGTAAACGATAAGGTTCGCGCACCATTATCGGCGCCCAGGTTTGCGCCACCCTCATTGGTATTGGTATTGCTTACAAACCATTGATACGTTGCGGTACCGGCTCCATCGGTAATGACCGCTTCGGCATTAACGGCCATTGCATTTTGACATACCGTTTGCTGATCAGGTGTTACGGATACTGTTGGACTGTTTCTTACCACAACTGTGGCCACATTACTGGAAACACTGCCACCACAGGCCGGATCGGCAACGGTTGCATAAAAATACTGGGTACCTGCTGTTGAAAACGATCGCGTATACGTATCTCCGGTTGCACCTGCAATCAGTGTGCCGCCTGTATTGGATGCCGTAGTATTACTGTACCATTGATAAACAAAAGTGCCGGATGAACCTCCAATCCCTGCTACCCGTAAACTAATGGTTCCGCTTACGCAGATAGCGGTATTACTTGCCGGTTGCGTATTAACCACCACCGGCGTACCGGTAAGCGTAATGATTTTGGCCAGATTACTGGTCTGGTTGTTACCCAGATTAACATCTGATACTACAACATAATAATACCTGTCGTTAACCAGGTTAGTGGCAGGCACCGTATAGGTGGCAGCAGTTGCACCACTTAGCAAAGTAGCCCCTACTGTACTGCTAACCGCATTACTATACCACTGATAGGTATAAACATTACTACCCCCCGAAGTCTGAACAGATAAGGTTGTTGCAGTATTATTACATACTGATTGCGAAAGTGGTTGTACTGCAAACGATAGTGAAGCAGTGGTAACCAACTCAGCTACCGCTGATGCAACGGAGTTTCCACAGGTCAGGTCTGTAACCAAAGCATAATAATAGCGGCTTCCGGCAACTGCAGTAGCCGGAATGGTATAGGTAGTAGCGGTTGCCCCCGTAATGGCCGTGCCACCCGTATTGGTGTTGCTAGGCGCTGCATACCATTGATAACTGTACGACCCCGATGCGCCACCCGCTGTTACACTGATGCTGGCAGCAGTATTATTGACAACCGTTTGTAATGCCTGGGGCTGTGTAACAATACCTAAAGCAGTTCTGGTTAATAGGTCGGCCGGATCTGTGGTTACGCTCACTCCGCAAACGGGGTCCGTGATAACTGCATAATAATATCGATTGCCCGATACCACCGTAGCAGGAACACTGTAAACAGCTGTATTGGCACCGGCGGTGCTACCCAGCGATACGCCCCCATTATTACTGTTACTTACATTACTATACCACTGATAGGTATACGTTCCCGAACCACCGGATGCCGCAATAGACAGATCCACTGTTGTATTATAACAGATGGTTTGCGATACAGGATGAGTTGCCACAGCAAACGGACTGCGGGTGCTTACCGTAACTGCCTGGGTAGTTACTTGCAGACCGCAACTGGCATCTGTAATCACCGCGTAAAAATACCTGTCCCCGGCAACTGCTGTAGCTGGTACGGTATAGCTGCCTGAAACAGCTCCGGGTATCAGTGTTCCCCCACTATTACTATTGCTGCTATTACTGTACCACTGGTAGGTATAACTTAATGAGGCTCCGGCTCCGGCAGCACTGATGGCTATTGTTGTATTGTTACAGATTAACTGAGAAAGAGGCTGGGTACCCACCGACAAAGCTATCCCCGTTGTTATTTTGGCCACTGCACTTTTGGTGGTTTCACCACAACTGGCATCTGTAATCACCACATAATAATAACGGTCACCCGATATAACCGTGGCAGGTACTGTGTAACTGGCTGTTCTTGCTCCACTACCCAGGTTACTGCCGCCTGTATTACTGTTAACCGTATTACTGAACCATTGATAGGTATACACACCCGTACCACCTATAGGAAGTACAGACAGGTTTACCGGACTGTTATTACAGGTTACCTGCGTTTGGGGTTGCGTTTGAATACTCAATACCTGGCCTGTGGTTACCGTAAATGCAGCGGTATTGACCACCTGGCTGCAACCAACATCCCTGATCTCTACATAATAGAAGCGGTCTCCTGCCAGCGTAGTGGCAGGTATGGTATAGGTACCCGTGTTGGCCCCCTGATCACTGCCCAGATGGGTACCACCGGTATTACTGTTACTGCTGTTATTGTACCATTGGTAGGTATATACACCCGAACCGCCGGTACCTGACACCGATACATCAATACTTGTATTATTACAGATAATTTGATTAACAGGTACCACCCCTGCACTCAATACGGGCCGGGTAGTAATGGTAACAGCGTTGGTTATCTGCTGGTCCCCACAAATCGCATCCGTGATCACCGCATAATAATAACGGTTTCCCGCTGTGCTACTGCCCGGCACCGTATAGGAAGCCGAATTGGCACCCGGTACTATACTGCCACCGGTATTACTGTTGCTACTGTTACTGTACCACTGGTACGTATAACTCAAAGATCCGCTCGTAACCGCCGTGCTGATAGCTACCGTGGAATTGTTACAGATCGTTTGCGATACTGGCTGCAAAGCGATGGACATAACACCCCTGGTACTTACAATGGCCACAGCGGTGCTAACGCTCACCGAACAGGTAACATCGGTAATAACGGCATAATAATAACGATCATCCACAGCCGTGCCCGCCGCTACTGTATACGTAGCTGTTTGCGCGCCCGAACCACTACCCAAACTGGTACCGCCTGTATTACTGTTGCTGCCGTTGCTGTACCACTGGTAGGTATATACACCCGAACCACCCGAACCTGCCAGCGTTAAGTTGGTAGTAGTATTGTTACAGATGGTAATACTGGCCGGCTGCGTGCCTACCCCTGGCAAAGAAAAAGTAGTTACCGTAGCCGCACTGCTGCTTACAGTTACCCCACAGGTAACATCGGTGATCTGTGCATAATAATACCGATTGCCCGCAGTAGTGGTGGCCGGTACCGTATAGGTAGCCGTTTGTGCGCCTGAACCACTGCCCAAACTGGTACCGCCCGTATTGCTGTTGCTGCTGTTGCTAAACCACTGGTACGTATAGGATCCCGAACCGCCCGTTCCTGCTACCGTTAAACTGGTAGCCGTATTATTACAAACCGTTTGTGAAGCCACCGGCGGGGTAGCTACTGTAAGAACAGAACGGGTGATTACCACAGCGACATTGCTGCTAAGAGTTACTCCACAGGTATCCGATATCACCACATAATAATAACGGTCGCCCGCAGTAGCAGTGGCAGGTACCGTATACGTAGCTGTTTGCGCACCGGAACCACTGCCCAAACTGGTGCCACCCGTATTACTGTTGCTGTTATTGCTAAACCACTGGTACGAGACTCCTGAACCACCTGCACCAACCACTGTTAAATTAGCAGTAGTGTTATTACAAATAGTGGTGCTGGCGGCAGGTTGCGTACCTATCGTTAATACTAGCGAAGTAATGATAGTGGATATATTTGAATTCTTGGGAGTCTCAGGGCAGATTGTCGAGTTCACTTCCACATAATAATAACGGTTGCCGGCTGTTGAGTTGGCCGGTACTGTATAGGTGGCTGAAGTAGCATCCGGTATCAGACTACTACCGGTATAACTGTTAATACTGTTGCTGTACCACTGGTAACTAAAACCACCACCCGCTCCCCCTGGTGTTTGCGTTAAAATGGTGCTCGCATTATTACAAATAGTTCGGGTAGGAATAGTTGATAAAGCTAACGGATAACGTGTATATATATTTGCTGCTGCACTGGTAACGGTACCACAACCACCCGCATCGGTGATGGTAACATAATAATAACGACTGGTACCACTTTGTACTGACGCAGGTACCGTATACGTTGCCGTTTGGGCACCCGAACCAATGCCTAAACTGGTGCCGCCCGTATTGGTTTGGGTTGTGTTACTGTACCACTGATAGGTATAACTAAGCGTAGCACCTGTGCCCGCTAGTGTAATATCCAAAGTTGTATTATAGCAGGCATAGGTGGGGTTGGCCAATGAACCCACCCCTAATGCTGTACGGGTAGTAATGGTTACTGCATTACTCTTGATACTTTCGCCGCAGGAAAGATCTGTGATTTCCACATAATAAAAACGATTACCCGCCGTAGCAGTGGCTGGTACCGTATACGAAGCTGTTTGCGCGCCCGAACCACTGCCCAAACTGGTACCGCCCGTATTACTGTTGCTGCTGTTGCTATACCACTGGTAGGCATATACACCGTTAGAACCCGTAGCGGTTACCGTTAAGTTGGCGGTTGTATTATTACAAATGGTTTGCGAAACAGGTTGCGTAGCTACACCGATAGGAACGGTCACATTTACCGTTATCTGGAACGCGGCCGATACATTTGCCGCACAACTGGCGCTCATAACTCTTCTCCGGTACCAGGTAGTCTGTGTAAGTACCCCCGGCGCATAGGTAGCCGTATTACTGGTACCCGAGGCTGTGGCAAAACTAACCCCGTCTGTACTGCTCTCCCACAAGTAGGTAAAACTACCATTACCACCCGCAGGTGTACCGGCGGTAAATGCAGCAGGGGCAACACCGGAACAGATACTGGGTGTACTGGTATTGATGGTATTATTGGTAATGGGTGGCTGTACGGGTACTGTTACAGTAAAATTGTTTCCATTACAACCCGCAGCCGAGGGGGTTATTGTATAAGTAACTGTACCATTGGTAGTAGAACTGCTGGTTAATACCTGGGTGATGGAGGTTTGCCCTGCCTGGGCAGACGCACCTGTTATCGTTCCATTACTAACCGATACTACTGGATTACTCCATGCGTAAACAGTACCCGCAGGTACAGCCGTTCCGGTAGGTGTATAATTCAGGGCAACCCCACTACATACAGTTACCGCTCCAGCACTCATCTGAGGCGTCGGATTTACCGTAACAACCAAAGAATAAGTACTGGTAAAACCGGTACTCTCTCCTACAAATGTGAGCGTATAGGGAACCGCGATCGCCGTTGCGGTGGTATTAACCAGCGTTTCCGTAATAGTGGCCGATACATTATTCAGGCTGGCAGCATTACTGATACCGACCACCACTGCCCTTGACCAGGTAAACGTTCCTCCGGTACCTGCTGTAGCTGTATATGATAATGCCTGGCCACTACACACACTGGTAGTAGTAGGGCTGGTAAGGGTTTGACCAAAATAATACGCAGCCTGGCTGCTTTCCATCGAGGTTTTCTGCGCTGTAGTGATTGCTGGCAGCACCAGCAGTTCTGACAAAAAACCATTCAGCGATTGATGCCCACCTCCTACTTGCCTACCAATATACATACCACCTCCCTGCTCATATCCACTGGTGGCGGTGCTTCCCCGTTTAAAAGTTCCGATGTAAAGCGTATTCAATGCAGGTACTGCGCCTCCTGTAGCAAAGGGAGCCCCATTAATACTGTTGGTGCCGCCACTTGCTGAAAAACCAAAGTTATTGTAGGTTAAACTACTTCTGCTCAATGTACCGTTACCATTAGAACCACTGCTGTAACTGGCAAGCAATGCCGCAGTGGGAGCAGACTGTTCTGCCGATAGTACCGCATTCGCATACGCAGAAGCTGCATTATCCACTGATGTCTCATTCGTGTATAATACGGTTTGCCCACTCCAGTTAAAATCCAGTGTGGGTAATTCCCTTGAGGTCTTGATCACACCAGTTGCCATGATCAGCGGGTATTCATTGGTCCCACCCGGGTAGGCTTGCATGGTTCTGTTTTTACCACTCTGGTCATACCAAAGCGATATATAAGCATCTCCGCCTGCTACCAGTGTTTTCATAGCAACCGTATCCAGTGTGCCATTCGCATCAAATCCGATATCCCCACTGGCCAATACCGTTGAATTAAAGGCTGAACCCGCAGCCCTTACCTGGATACTGATGGCCGGGCCCGTGTACGAAGCATTCAGTTTGCGTAAACTGTATATGGCAGTGGCATTCACTCCCGTTAAGCCGATAGCACCATAATCAGGTGTATCGTCTACCGCCATCGAAAAACTTGCCGTAGTACTTCCTGCCGTATTCGAAGCGGTAACCGTATAGGTGGTAAGCGATGAAGTAACCGTAGGTATACCCGTAATAATACCCGTAGCCGTATTAAACGTTAACCCCGCCGGGAGGGCAGGAGAAACACTAAAAGTAGTGGCAGCACCTGAACTGCTATTTGTAGGTTGCACATACACGGGAATATTCTTGCCAAAATAATATTTAAAGGCAGGATAACTGATCCCGGATGGCGCAGTTACCGTAATACCATAGTAACTCGCCTGGTTAGCAGGCAAAGCCACCCGCGGGTTACTATTGGCCGTAACGGGTAAGAGGGAGGGCAGTAACAATACCTCAGATATCCCACCATTTAATGGATTACCATTGTTGGTAGGAAAACTGGCAACATTACTCCAGCCCAATGACAATATCATATTAGAACCTAATGCATTGCCCCCGGAACTGGTTGTTACCACACGCGATATAGGACGCAGATTACTCACAATAGAATCCGTAAATCCTCCCCCACTGGGAGAAAACATCGTCATGGCAGTAAACAGCGTATTCAACGAAAAAGTGGATGGACCATCCCCTGAAAAGTTCCCATTTCGTATAGAACCTAGATAAGCATTAGAAGCATGCGCATTGAGCAGAGATCCATTGCCAATACCACCTTCATCACTACTGGCCGAACTGGAACGTACCGATATGATCCGGCCATAGGTACCAGCAGTACTTGACACCATCGCCACTGCATTGGCACTAAAAGTACTCAGCCCGTTTACCGGTACATTTGCCTTACTGGTTAACCAACGGCCACCATTAAATATCAGCGTTGGCCGGTTATTTGTTCCACTGCGGAGCACTTTGCCCGCTCCTATTATTATCGGCTGGCGGAAAGGAATCAATTGGGCAGAATCTATTTTGGTTACAGCGCCACTCTGATTGTACCAGACCTGCACAAACCCTGAATCCGTAACACTGGTACCCACAAAGTTTTTTAAAGCCACCGTATCCAGATCCCCTCCTGCTGTAAATCCAATATGTTTAACCGCATCATCGCTTTTACGCCGTACCAGCATCGCAAATCCATTATAACCACTGTTAACTTTACGAACACTGAAAACCGCAGCAGGAATAACTGTTTCTATCCCTATCCCACTGAAACTGGGAACATCATCTACCCCAAAAGCAAGATCGAAAGTGGTGCTGCCCGATGCATTGGTGGCTGTTATTCGATAAATGCCGGGCGATGTAATGGCAGATCTTGTTCCTGAAATAACACCTGTACCGGTATTAAAAACAGCCCCTCCCGGCAACGACGGGCTTATACTATAAGAGGTTGGGGTACCACCGGTACCGGCTGACGGAACAAGGTTTAAGGGAGTACCTTTAGTAGCGTTTGGCGTAATCCATTGCAGGCCTCCATTGTAGGTAATGTTGGCAGGGGCCTGGCTTTGCGCAACCAATGAGATACTACAAACGAACAGAAGCACAAAAAAGCAACGTTTGCCAACAACACTGAAGAAACTGTTTCTCAATAAACTGTTTGGGAGGAAGGTTCTTATCATATCAGTTCATTTGAATTATGGGTTATCCTGCAGCAGCACCGTTATTTCAGATCGGTAGATTTTTCCTGTTCTATCTGCCAATCATGGGTACTGCACATAATATCACTACAAGCCATTAGTATTAACACTTCAAAGATTTATACTTTTCAAGTCATGCTTGATAACTATAGTTTAGGACTTAAAGTAATTTTTCAGCTATTCTGCATAGCTAAATCGTTATGCCGGGTAGATAAAAATTGACATTCCTGTACTTTCGGGCCGATCCGGGCAATGCCGAACCGGAAAATAGCTGATGCAGGATATGGCAGCCTTACCCCGGTTAAAATGGGAAGCATGGGAAAAAGAGCCAGGAACAGATAGGGGGTGATTTGTGTGGTTGCAGGAAGGAACAGATAACATGGTAGTTGTACTAACAGAGAAAAAATACGTTTTAACGGTTTTGTTTACAGAGGACGTCATCCCCCGTATGAATAAGCAACCCGTATACTCACTCATATAAAAAAGTAGTACAATCGCCACATGTCAATAGCTATCCGAAAAATGTTACGCGCCTGAACTATAGAATATGGAAACGGGTTATACAATAGAGATTCCTCTCTATTAGTTAAGTTATTACATTTAGCCTGCTGAATCTGTAGTAGATGGCTCACAGTAGCAGATAGCTCAAACGAAAGACGGGTATGATACAACTATACAGATAATGAAAATCGGTAATTTTAACATAGCACAATTTCAAGGCAGAGAATACAAAATACTGATCACAAAAATTATACTAACCAGAATTGCTTGTACCAGCTATTAATAATCAAATAAAATGGAAAAATTTCTGTCGCAGCCCTTTGCTATCGTATGTCTGCTCCTGGCAATGCTGCTGTCTGTTTTTTTGTATGTTATCAAAAGTAATGCATCAAAAATCGTGGCATTACAGAAAGAACTGACAGAAAAAAAAGAAGCCCTGCAATATTCTATGCTGCAATTGGAGTCGTCTAAAACGGAATTAAAGAACAGTCTGGCTTTTCGCGAAAGGGCGATCAGCATCGTGGTACACGATCTGAAATCGCCACTGGCCTTTTTATATCGTATCATCAGCCATTTGCATGTCTCACATACAAAAATGAACAGTACTGACCTCGAGAAACTAACTTCCGAAATGAGCCATACCACTTACCAGATCGTTGGTTTTGTAAATGATCTGCTCGATTGGCTGAACAGCAACCAGCTTAGTTTTTCTTTACAATCAGACATAAAACCCTTCAACGATTTTATACTTACCAAATGTGCGGTTTATTCGGAGATAGCCAATAAAAAGGGGTTGAAATTTGAGCTGAAAGCGAAACCTGATTTTCTTTTACGGGCCGACTTCAATCTCTTACAGATCGTGGTCAGGAACTTATTGGATAATGCCATTAAACATACGGAAGCAGGCAGTATCAGTATCAATGGTTATGCGGATGAACTGCACCAATATATTGTTATTACCGATACCGGAACCGGTATCAGCAACGATAAGGCAATGGAACTTGAATACGGCGTGATCACCAAGAAAACCAATGAGAGTTCACAGATCGGTTTCCGGATCGTGTATGATATGGTGGTAAAAATGAACGGTAAAATAAAGATCCGCCAACAAGCGGGAGGTGGAACAGCTATAACGGTGATACTTCCCAAATAACCCCGACCTTTTCAAAAAACCTGTTAGCGGGGGTTACCAGAGACTGATTATATGATACCGTTGGTTTTGGCAAGCGAGAGCAGTTCAACAAAATTATTCCGCTTTACACCCAATTTTTCACAGGCCTTCCCTTTGTAAGTGGATACCGTAGAAATATTGATTCCCTGGTCTTCCGCAATTTCAGCGATCGATTTACCCCGAAGCAGTTCCCTGATCACCTGAAATTCGCGGTCACTCAACGCTTCAAAGGGATTATCGGTGCGCTGGGTAACAAATGAATTCAATAAGGAATCTTTCAATTCTTGACTCATGTACATCCCGTTCTGCAATACCACACGGATGGCCTCCAGAATAACGGGATTATCAGCGGATTTATTAACATATCCCTTGATCCCCATTTTGAAGAACCTGCCTGCAAAACTTTTCTCCTCGTTCATGGTTAAAACGAGCACCGGTGTTTTAGGTTGGTTGGTTTTAATAAACTGTAATAGCCTTACAGGATCTGATTCCGGCATATTCAGATCCATTATGATCAGGTCGAATGCTTTTTCACCCAAAAACCTACATGCCTGCTTTTCATTGGCAGCCTCATAAAATTGAGCAGAAGGATATTCCTTAGAGATCAGAATATTCATGCCTGCCCGAATCATCGAATGATCATCTATAATCAGAAAATTCATAATAGATCGGAATAAAGCCTTGAAAATCAATAAATTTTAGTCAAAAATAGCTATTCCGCTAACAAATAAACAAAAAGACTGTAACTTTTTCAATAATAGATATAAAGAAAGCCCTACAGAAAACAGTATACGCCCTACAGCTCGGCAACTAAATAGTTAGTCAGGTACAGTGTGAAACTATTATATACAAGCATAAAAAACACAATAAGAATAATAATAGAAGTATCAATATATTATACTATAAAATAAAACAATTAATTGTCCGTATACCTTTTTTCATAGAGCTTGCCCATGCAAGGAATCAATACTTCGATACGGATTTTTGGGTGTCCATTTTCTTCGGGCATTTCGGGGATACTCAGTCTTCCGCCGCAATGCATTATGCCTAATCTGGCTATTTCTAAACCCAGACCCAAACCCTGTTGTTCATATAACTTCCGGTTAAATTGGGTAAACACAGTGTACTTTCTCAGGTCAGTAGAAGATACTTTGTCAGAATAATTTTCGATCGAGATTAACTGGTTACCATTTTCCACCATTACTGAAAAAACAGGAACGGATTGCTTAGCTGAAAATTTGAATGCATTATCAAAGAGTTCAGCCATAGCCGCAAAAAAAACTTCCTTATTTCCCGGAATACTGATCTCTCTCGTATTAGCAGAAAATAAAAATATTTCACCGGGTACCGTATACTTCTCGGCCACTTTTTCTACCTGTAGCATCATGGCTTCAACCGATATCTTTTCACATAATACACCTTCGATGGTCTCATCTTTAAAACGGGACCACCTTTCCAATCGCTCGGAAAGATTCATTAATTGCCGGGCACTGTTCAATATATAGTTACTGTATTCCTTTTGTTCCGCTGCAGAAATAGAACCTGCCGAATCATGTAGGAGGTTCGCAAAACCAAAAATGGCATTCATGGGTGTGCGGAACTCATGGCCCGATATAGTATTGATGGTGGCTTGCAGGAGATCATTCTTCATAAAGCTGCTTTTAGGGATCCCAATCCTGAAATCCAGCTTAAAAATACTTCAGTAAAAAAACATAGCCCCTAACCAGTTATCGCAAATCTAAATAGCTTTTTAGCTATCCTCCCTAGCAAAATGCCGACAACCATCGTCAATATCCAGTCATTTCCGCTCAAATAATTTGTCGTTAACCGTCGTTGTAAACCTGAGCCTGGCAGTATGACTTGTCAGTTTTGTATTGATACCTGCACAGTCTGCCAGCTCATTCAGATAAGCAGTATACATACGATTGAAAGGCACGGACAATCACCTGGTACATGTGAATAGTGTACTGGTTGTACTCTCGCTTTCTTTGCATTGGCTCAGGCCTGCACGAATTCTTTCAGCCGGTTGAGGATCATGTAAGTAGCCGGAGGAGAACTGGATCCTGCGTGTAAGTGTCCATAAAATTAAAAAGCTCACAAAATCAATGATTTGCGAGCTTTTGTAACTTTTTGAAAACCAATTTTGCAGAGAGGAAGGGATATGAACCTACCACTTCATACGTTGAATATCAATTAATTAAGATCTGCAAAATAACTACTCCACGAATTACGCTCTCAAATCTGTTTTCTTTATAAGAACTGGTTATTACAATAAAGGTATATAAACAACAACACTTCTTTCACAATTTTTATACTTCCCTTTATTCCAGCTTTTCACTAACAATGGTAACTTTAAAAAAAGGAAAAGTGATGAAAGAGCTGATGAATAGAGCGATTGACTTTCTTACATTCGACGCACACCTGCCATCTCAACAAATCAGTTTGCAATTTTCTGAAACACATCACAAAAGACAGGCTGAAATAGACGAATGGAGCACCGTAGCTACTCGTCAGCAATTGATCTCTTCTTATTGGTCTTCACTCGTAACTTGTCATTTTGCAGTGTTTTTTGGTGGTTCTGCCGGAATTTCATTTTTAATACTCGGCGGATTTTACCAGCCCGATTTATTCTTGGCAACTATGTTTATTGTGTGCCCAATTGTTTACTTAGGATTTTACATATTTCAATATCGCCCCAAATTTAATTCAATCTACTTGCCCCGTCTTGAAACTGCAAAAGAAGCTTATGAAAAAAAGCAAATTGAACAGATTGAAAAATGTCGGCAAGCACAGTTATCCAATTTTTCATTGGCACTTTTCTTTTATGTATTATATAAAACAAATAATCTTAAGGCAATTTCCTGCGATGATCATTCAGCCAATCTTCTTAAAAAGTTATATGGGGTTGATTCCGGAAGTATGAAAAAGAACCTGGAACTGATTTTGGGAACAGCTAAAAGAAAAAATATATCAGATAGAAAAATAACGGAATTACGGAACCGGTTTACTGAGACCTACGAATATTTGGAAGCGTTAGGATTCAGTGCTGGAATTGAAAAGCTAAAGGAATTAGAAGCATCTTTTTTTAATGCATAAGTCTTATCACTTTTAGCCGATCCAGATAATTATGATTGCTATATGTGGAAAACTTTTGGTTCATTTATGTAGTTAAGAATATGAAAATGCCCCAAATTATCGGGGCATCTTCATTATGCTTTTATAAATTGATTACGATTAATAATCAACGGCCTTGCCATTTTCAAACTTCATTTTACTGACCAATTTTCCCTTCATCCATGAAAAATTGTAAATCAAATCGTGATCTTGAGAATATCTATAAAGGAGTTTGGGATTTTCAATCAATTTTGAAGGGGTTGTAATATCCGACTCTTTATAGAAGGTCATGTCATACTGATAAAAAGTATCAGTTTTGTCTTTATTGTGTTCCTGGATAATGGCATCGATTTGATGCTTAACGTTTTCATCGCTATCATAATCACGAACCAAAAAAATATCAAATCTCGAAATCCTGCCGTCAGTCGTGTCAATTGTTCGTAGTGCCTCAACTTCCAAGATTGAACTTTTTTTCTGAGTACAAAAGTTAAAGACAATACTAAAGACAATAATTGGTATTAAGTATTTAAACTTTGTTTTCATAATATCAGATTAATAATGGCTAATTATTCTTTGGCGTGTAACAATTCTTGTTTCAAATGGTTGGTAATCCTTTTTATGCTGCAAATACCACCAACTGGCAAAACCCGATCCAACAAGTGGGTATTTCTGATATGTTAGAGCATCTTTTTTATCCAATCCAAAATGGTCTCTGATAGTTACAATTATATCTGCCCAATAATAACCTCCCGCACCAGCAATCGGTGTGAAATTTAGTATGCTAACTCAAGCTCTTCTCTGGTTTTACACGGTTTTGACAAGATAAGGATTTCACTCAATGCATTATTGTATAAGTATAAAGAGATATGTGCGTCTTTAAACCTCGGATTATCTATCATATTTCTATTCCCTTTTGCAGTCCCCCTATCCAATCCATAACCTCCGCTACATTCGAACCAGTTTCATCAGTCATTCTGCGGACAAATGGACTGTTTTCCTGTTTCTCAATTTTATCGACCAGAATAGCCCGCACCCGGTTCAGCAGATTTTCATTTCCTTCAATGATCCTTTTGATTTCTCTTCCTATGATGACTGCACTTGCACTTTGCATGCTGTGCGTTTCTATATAGGGATCATCACCTGTATACATATCCAGATTATGTTCGGCATAGATCAAGTCCGGCTCCAGATCCTCAAAATGGATGATGATATTGCCGATATCGCCCGCGTCTTTGAGTCTCAGCTCTGGTCTGTCATCGTATGAAATAAGCTTCAACAGCACGATTGCCGAAAGGGTAGCTACTTGGAAGGTATGCCCTGTATCCATCTCAACACTTTGCGTCCCGCTATCATATACTTCTTTAAAACCGTTGACTTTGATTGTGGTTAGCCCTTTGCCTTCCAGTCGTATTCCATCGTCTATCTCAATTTCCCCGAAAGGCAGTATGTCCACCTGCATTCCCGAAGGCGCGATCATGACAAAAGTATTCCATCTTGTATCTTGGTATTGCTTGTGATCTTTTAGATATTGTTTCACCTGTTCATATTCCGCAGTGCTGCCTACTAGTGCTGCGAAGTCCACATCAAATGTTTTGCGAGGTTCTTTTTTGGCGCGAGCATACCATGTGTCCCGCGCTATCGCGCCTATCAGGTAATAATCGATCCCCAAGGCCTTGAACGCTTCTTCCACTGCGTCGTAGACTTCTTTTAATGCACCGTCCCTAACGTTGCTCAAATTCATACTTAAGGTATTGGTCATAAATAATTTGTGCGGTTTCAATACATCGTGGATCATCAGTAATCACAAGGTCTGCATAGATCAGTAAAGGATGGGCGATATATGCACCCATTGTCACCGGATAATCCGTCTTCCAGAATTTTTTAAACACCTGTAATTTGCCGTTCGGATCTGGGATCAGCCTTGCATCTTGTATGAGTTCTGGTTTGGTAAGCTCTGTATAAAAAGTATAAATTTCCGGCCGTAAGTGGCCGGTCATGATCTCTGCCGCGGGTTCGCCACCGAGTGCATTTTTAACGTGCCTTCCTATCCGATCCTGCAAATTTGCAGTGGTTGTTTCGGGGGGGAGCTTAAAATTTCCAATGTGCAGGTTGGGTTTCAGTGTTTCTCGGTAACCCGCGATCCATCTGTCGAGTAACCCCTTTTTATTTTTCAGCATGCAGGTCCTGTCAGTCATTTGCAAAATAAAACCTGCCTCCTTCAAGCCTTCTACTATCTTGCCAATATTCCCCAATGCAACCCCTGTCATGAGAGCCGTTTCCCGGTAAGGCTTGTTCAGTGCGTGTTCATCCAGCAGGAAATAAAAAACAGTTTTTAAGCCTGTTTTTGTGAACGCCCGGTTGGTTGCTACTTTCCTTTCATCCCCCGTCTTATTGCCGTCAACCTGTATCAGATATACTCCGTGCTTGTAATAGATGTTCCCTGCCATGTCCAGGTAATTGATCTTTTTTTCCCGCAGTGCCGCCTTTGTCGCTCCATATAACTTCTGAGCTACCAGTAAAAAGGGCTTCCCGGTTGCCTTTTTTATAATATTTGGCAACTGGTAAGGTTTCACCTCTCCCTTGATTTCCACCGCAAGCCTTTGCCTTGTCTCCACGAGCCCCAGTTCTACCTCCCCATCACCCATATGCCTATCCGTGGGGGGAATGAATTTCCCCTTAATGCCGGTATGTTCCTTCAGGTTGGCTAGTGCGGTCTCTATAATTTCCTGTTCATCCATTTGCTTACGTTCATTTTCAGTGAACAGGCAAATTTAGTGAACATTTTGACATTTCCGACTATTTTGTTCATTAATTCACATACGTTCACTTTCAGTGAACAAATCAAATGAGTGAACACAATATGTGGCTTTGTAAAGGCAGGTTATATAAACCCACCAATTTCCAAGTTTAAGTATACTTAGCTTCTTTTCTCCTTCCCCAAAGGCCATATTGCTCGCCTAAACCCGAAAAGTGATGAAAGAAAATGTAACCAGTGGTAGCCACGCTACCCCCATGCTGTTCCCCTATGAGCCGGAACAGTTCTGGCAATCCATTCGCCAGATTATCCGTGAGGAAGTAATCCAAGCCGAAAAACAAAGACCTGATTCACCCTCCTGGCAAACTCCGGGCTTGACCTACAAGCCCCTATACAAAATCGCTGAGGTTTGTACCCTGTTCAATGTTACCAAACCTACTATCTATGACTGGATCAAACACGGCAAGCTAAAGCCCTTTAAGATCCGTTCCCGGGTGTTTTTCCTATGGCAGGATATTCAGCAGCTTTTACAGCCATCCGGTGAATAACCTGCCACCTAAGCCCTGGCATGGTCAATGCCCAATGCTAAGAAACTTTAAAAATAGATTTTGTAACTTTAAAACATGGAGGAAAGAGTAGTCATAACGGACAAACCTGATCTGCCCAGACGCCTGTTCTGGGAATTCAGGTATGATGACATAGCATGGAGGCAAGAATACCGAACCGTTATTGCACGTGTAATTGAAAGAGGCACTCCAAACAGCTGGACTGAAATCATCCGGTTTTATGGGGAAGCTTTCGTGATCAATGCCCTCAAAAACGAGATCGTATTCCTGGCCGATTATGCCATCAAGGACGTTTGCGCTTATTTCCAGCTCCGTGAGGAGGAATTGTTATGCTTCAGACGCAAACAGTCGAGGCCGGGACACTGGATCTGATTAAAACCCTGCTAAACGACGCTGAGTTCTCAGCCTTTAACCTGGTCGGCGGTACAGCACTCTCTCTGCAGATCGGACACCGCAAATCAATTGACATTGATCTTTTTACCACCCTGGATTTTGATGCCCAGGATTTGGCCAGTCATTTATCCCGCACCTATCGTACCGAAGAGATCAGGACGCTGAAAAACGGTATTTTCTGCTTTATCGAGAATGTAAAAGTAGACCTAATCGCTCACCAATACTCCATTCTTTACCCGCTGAAAATAGAAGAGGGCATTCGTATGCTTTCCATGGAAGACATAGCCGCCATGAAACTCAATGCCATACTAAACAACGGGTCAAGGCTTAAGGATTTTATTGACATATTCTTTTTGCTGGAGAAATTTCCGCTGGAAAAGATGACTGACGGGTTTGCACAAAAATACCCCGATGTAAACATCCAGATGGTCCATGCCGCCTTGCTCTATCACAAGGACATCAACATACAGGAAAAGATAGACTTCTTTAACAGACATATTTCTTTTCATGAAATGGGTCTTCGTTTCAGAACCGCTGTCCAGTACCCCTCAATGATATTTAAACCCATATCAGAAAAACCCCTGCTTATTAAAAAGCGGCAACGGCATAACAAATACCGCAGGGGGCCGAGATTATAAACCGGTTACTGGTTAGTATCTGTTACAACAAACGATTAGTTGTGAAAGAGTAAATGAAGTGTATGGAAAAAGTATTGGCCAGAGAAGCCAAACAAATCGACCTGGTAGACTACCTCAGTTATTTGGGCTTTCAGCCTCAAAAAATCAGGAATAACGACTACTGGTA
>SCVK01000236.1 GCA_004297075.1 Chitinophagaceae bacterium | reverse complement strand
TGGACTGTTATCCACAGGTCTGGACAGAATATTGAACAGAAGAACAGATGAACAAGGAACAGACGAGCAGGGATTAGTCAATTTTTGATGGTAGCATTCTTCCGCTTTTTATTCATCTGTTCCTTGCTCGTCTGTTCATCTGTTCATCTGTTCCTATGCTTCTTGCAGGAAAGGATATTTATAGTCTACCGGCGGATTATAGGTTTCCTTGATGGTTCTCGCGCTTAACCACCGGTACAGGTTCAGCATGCTACCTGCCTTATCATTGGTTCCGGAAGCCCTGGCACCGCCAAAGGGCTGCTGGCCTACAACGGCACCGGTGGGTTTATCGTTGATATAGAAATTACCCGCTGCATTCCGGAGTTTGTCGGTAGCCAGTTCAACAGCGGCTCTGTCCTGGGCAAGAATAGCACCGGTTAGGGCATAGGGCGATGTACTGTCTACCAGTTTCAGGGTTTCTTCAAATTTATCTGCCGGGTAAACATAGAGGGTCAGTACCGGCCCGAAAATCTCTTCGCACATGGTCACATATTTGGGGTCTTTGGCTTCGATCACGGTAGGCTCAATAAAAAAGCCCTTGGTTTTGTTGTAGTTTCCGCCAACTAAAATTTTCGCTTTTTTGTCTTTTTTGGCGGCATCAATGTATTTAGCGATACTGGTGAACGACTTCTCATCGATCACGGCATTCACAAAATTGCTGAAATCTTCTACCGTTCCCATTTTCATGGATTTGATGGCGGCCACCAGTTTGGTCTTTACTTCTTCGGCCATATTGCTGGGGATATACGCCCTTGAGGCAGCCGAACATTTCTGTCCCTGGAACTCAAAAGCTCCCCTGGCCAGTGCGGTAACCACGGCATCTACATTGGCACTCTTATGGGCCACTACAAAGTCTTTGCCGCCTGTTTCGCCTACTATTCTCGGGTAAGAGCGATACTTGGCCACGTTTTCGCCGATCACTTTCCACATATTATTGAATACACCTGTTGAACCGGTAAAATGAACCCCGGCGAACTCGCGGTGCGAGAAACATACTTTACCGAGTGTAGGGCCATCTACATACACCAGGTTAATAACCCCATCCGGTAAACCCGCTTCTTTCAGGATGCGCATGAACATCTGTGCAGAATAAACCTGCGTATTGGCCGGTTTCCAAACCACTACGTTACCACACATGGCGGCTGAAGTAGGCAGGTTGCCACCGATGGCTGTAAAATTGAAGGGCGTAATGGCCAGTACAAATCCCTCCAGCGGGCGCCACTCCATCCGGTTATGCATACCGGGAGAAGATACCGGTTGTTGTTTGTAGATCTCACTCAGGAAATGCACGTTGAAACGCAGGAAATCGATGAGCTCACAGGCACTGTCGATCTCGGCCTGAAAAGCATTTTTGCTCTGGCCCAGCATGGTAGTACCATTGATGTGATAGCGGTACCTGGTAGCCATCAGGTCGGCGGCTTTTAAAAAGATATGCGCCCTGTTCTCCCAGCTCATGGCTGCCCAGGTTTCTTTGGCTTTTAAAGCTGCATCGATGGCCTGGTGAATATGTTTTTCTTCTCCCGCATGAAAATGCCCCAATGTAAAATCCTTTTCATGTGGCGGATGAATAGCTACTTTTTTTCCTGTTTTCACGGCTTTACCACCGATGTACATCGGTATATCCAGTTCCTTCTTTTTCAGTTCGGCAAGGGTCTTTTTTAAAGCCGCTCTTTCCGGACTTCCGGGTGCGTATTGTAAAACGGGCTCATTGGCCGGTAAGGGGTAAGAAAAGTATCCAAGACTCATACGGTATGGTTTTATCAGTTTGAGTGCGCAAGGTAAGAAAGTTTTGTGGAGCGGACCAGTTACCGGTTACAGGTTTCATGTTACAGGTATAGGTGATAAGTTCTGGGTTCTGGGTTTTGTATGCGAGGGTACTATTTCAATTTATCAGTTACTTTGCAGCATGGCCATCATACTGTTCGATAACCATTACCGGAGGGGATTGTATCCTTTTACCTTAACAAGGGCAGTGGCAGACCTGCGCTTCGGGATTTTCTCTATGAAGGAGAGATGGGAGCGTATATCCGGGCAGCCGGTACTGGTAGCAACGGAGCCGTATCTGCAGGCCTTGTACCCGGTGATCGCGCCGGGAGTACATACCTGGGTTGACGCATCGGTGATAGGTGATGCAGAATTGTATAACAGGATCCTTTCGCTGGAAAACGGTAGTTGTATTGCTGATGAGTATGGTTTGATTGCCGGCAGCACGGAACAATTCTTAGAAATAGCAGCCGATAGTCTTCTCCATAATTTTACGCAAGTTCACTATCATACACTTGTGCAGCGTGTAACACATCCCTGGCAGCTGATGCAGTGGAACGATGCGCAGATCCGTTCTGATTTCGCATTGATAACCCAAAACAGGACCTCGCAACCTATTCCTGCAAGCGTACAAACGGTGCAACCGGACCAGGTTTTTATTGAAGAAGGTGCGAGGCTTTCTTTCTGCATCCTGAATGCTGCCACAGGCCCCATCTATATCGGGAAAAACGCAGAGATCATGGAAGGTTCAGTGGTGCGGGGGCCTTTTGTGCTGGGAGAGAATGCTGTGCTGAAAATGAACAGCCGCGTGTATGGTGCCACTACATTGGGGCCGTTCTGTATGGGTGGCGGGGAGATCAAGAATACGGTGATGATGGGGTACAGTAACAAAGCACATGATGGTTACCTGGGCGATTCGGTAATTGGGGAGTGGTGCAATTTTGGCGCAGGAAGTACCAACAGCAATATCAAAAACACGGCCGGTGTAGTGAAAGTATGGGATATGGGAGCGGAAAAATATGTGGGGGTAGGACAAAAATGCGGTGTTATTATGGGCGATTATTCGCGTGTGGCCATCAACTCATCCATCAATACCGGTTCCATGATCGGCGTTAGCTGTAATGTGTTTGGTGCGGGTTTACTGCCTACCATTATCCCCAATTTTGCCTGGGGCGTAAATGGCACCCGGTATGAACTGCCAAAAGCCTTTGCCGCCATCGATAACTGGAAACGTTTAAAAGGAGCTAACCTCAGTCATTCGGAAATAGCCGTGTTACAATATATCTTTGATCATTATTAATCAAACAAGCAAGCAACCATTCAATTCATTTCAAGCATGAGAAAACAAATCGCAGCAGCCAACTGGAAGATGAATCTTACCCTGCAACAGGGAGAAACCTTACTGGATACCATCATTGCCACCCCGCATTCCTTAACCGACAACCAGCAGGCGGTATTTGCGGTTCCCTTCCCATACCTGGCCATGGCCCAACAGAAACTGGCGGGCAAAAAAAATGTGTTTGTAGCTGCACAGAACTGTTACAGCAAAAAGAACGGCGCTTATACCGGTGAAACCTCAGTTGAAATGCTGCAATCGCTCGGCATCCGCTACGTGGTTTTGGGCCATTCAGAGCGCCGCGAATATTTTAATGAAAGCAACCAGTTACTGGCAGAAAAAGTGAATATCTGTCTCGAATACCAGATTCAACCCATTTTCTGTTGTGGTGAGCCACTATCTATCCGCGAAGCCAACACCCAGAATGCCTATGTTACCAAACAACTGGAAGAATCTTTATACCACCTCACCGCCGAGCAGTTACAACACATAGTTATCGCCTATGAACCCATCTGGGCCATTGGTACCGGTAAAACGGCCAGCAGTGCCCAGGCGCAGGAAATGCATGCCTTTATCCGTGCGCAACTGGCTGCCAGATATGGGGCAGCTGTTGCCAATAACATTTCCATCCTGTATGGTGGTAGTGTTAAAGCGGCCAATGCCGTGGAAATTTTCGGACAGACTGATGTGGATGGCGGATTGGTGGGTGGCGCATCGCTCATTGCTGATGAGTTTGTGTCCATCATCAATGCGCTGAAAAAATAATTATTTAAACACGGCCTGCGCCCGGTTCAGCCGATCGTTGATGGCTCTGCCGATGCCCTGGTCGGGGAAATCCTCGGCCAGTATCACATCAATATCCATGCTGTCGATCTTTCGCATGGTGGCAAATAATCGCCGTGCCGCTTCATGCATATCACCGTTGGGTGAAAGCACAAACAGCTTAGAGCCTGCCGCCACCGGGTAGGATTTTGTGAAACTGATCACTGCCATTTTTTTATCCCTGAACAGCTCCATCAGCTCATGCATATTCCCTTTGTACAGGGGGATATGCGTGGCATAATGGCTTTTCAATTGTCCGGGTGTGGAAGGGGTGCTTGTATGGGCATTTGTAACAACGGGCAAACCTGTTACCTGTTTAATCATTTCCGCCGTTACACCACCTGCCCGGTGCAGGATCACTTCGTTCCCGTTCACTTCTGCAATGCTGGATTCTACACCTACCTGGCAGGGACCTCCATCCAGTATATAGGGGATCCTGCCGTTCAGTCCCTGTAAAACATGTTCGGCCGTGGTCGGACTCACATACCCGAATGGATTGGCGCTGGGCGCTGCCAATGGAAATCCAACAGTGCTTAATAAAGATCTTGTAAGTGTATGATCGGGAATGCGGATAGCTACTTTATCACTGCCTGCGGTTACCATTTCGGGTACGATCTTTTTTTTGGGAAGTAACAAAGTGAAAGGTCCGGGCATGAATGCTTCTGCCAATTGTCTGCTCACAGCGTCTGCAAAAGCATATTTTTCGATACTTGACAGTTCCGGCACATGCAGGATCAGCGGATTGAACCTGGGCCGGTTTTTGGCCTCGTAGATCCGGATCACGGCTGTTTCGCTAAGGGCATTGCCCGCCAATCCATACACCGTTTCTGTTGGGATGGCCACCAGTTCCTCTTTTCTGAGATAGGTGGCGGCGGTTTCAATATCTGCTCCAATGATCGTCTGCATCAGGCTGAATAGGCGGGAAGATCAACAAGCGTATATTCATCCAGCTTGTCGAGGTGTAAAATGGTAGTGCTATTGGAGGCATTGGGATGAAACATGGGTACAAATTTAGCACCATAAACGAAATCTTCGTACCGGTAAGAGGTTCTCGACACAACGGTATTGGAAAAACTCTCATCAAATCCCTGCACAAATACCAGTAATTCAGCTTCCGCATCTGCTATATCCTTCCTGGTAAAACCAAACAACGGACTCTCTTCATTGATCATGTGTACCAGTGTCCAGTTAGAGGTCATGGTAGTGGCTTTGGCAATATCCAGTGGCACATTGAAAAACTTATTTTTGAGTTGACCGCCCTCTTCGATCTTCAGTGCCAGCGTTACTTTTACTTCCACATTCAGCAGGTAATTTTTGGTATAGGGAACCATCCGGAACATCAGTGCCACTCCGTCCCTGAAAGGAACAAAGAGAGCATTTTTACTATACCGGATATAGGCTCTGGGACGGGCAAAACGGCCATAGAGCAAACCGGTAACCAGTGCAAAACTCATCAGTCCGATCAGTGCTTCCAGCGAAGCGGTTAAACTGGCCATAAATCCAATCGGATTGATACGGCCATACCCCACGGTGGTAAAGGTTTGCGCACTGAAGAAAAATGCCTCGCCAAACTTTTCCCCCTCGCTGGCGGCTACCATACCACCCAGGTGGTCGATGCCGATCCAGAGGTAAACAGCGGCAAAAAACAGGTTCACTGTTATGAAAAACAGGATGATGGCGCAGAGAAATTTCCATCGGGGCATCGACAGAAGCGAATGGTAGATATTCAGCCTTCTCCAAAGTGGTAACCCATGTACTTCAATGTTGGGTGCACCGTTTTTGTTGAAGAAACGTCCCCCGTTCAGGGCCGTATTGGTTCCCAAGCCTGTTTCGTTGTTTACCTGGGCATTCCGATTGGTTTTTTTCAACAGCATGCTTAAAACTACGAACTAAGCGGTAAAATAGGTCTGACACCCCAATAGGGGTTCCCGGATGTGGAAAATCGTACCCCATACTTCGTAGCGGGCACTTATCTTTGCAGCCTTATGAAGAATATCAGGAATTTTTGCATCATTGCCCATATTGATCATGGTAAGAGTACCCTGGCCGACAGGCT
>SCVK01000235.1 GCA_004297075.1 Chitinophagaceae bacterium | reverse complement strand
AGACGATCACACCCTGATCAGGGAAGGTTTGAGGAAGATATTGGTGGAGTCGTTTCCGTTTGCAGATATACATGATGTGTCTGATTCTGCTGATCTGCTGAAAAAAGCGATCCAGGAAAAATGGGATATCATCATCTCTGATATCAGTATGCCCGGTTACTCTGGTATTGAAATCTTAAAGCAGATCAAAGAAAATGCACCGCTAACACCCGTTTTGATGTTAAGCATGCATGCACCCGAACAATATGCCGTTCGTTCGCTGAAAGCCGGTGCCTCCGGCTATCTTACCAAAGAAAGTGCTCCTTACGAATTGGTAAAAGCAGTACAGCAGATTCTCAGTGGCCGAAAATATATCACCAGCGAAGTTGCCGAAGTATTGGCCGGTTCCATTGAACAGAATAATACCCAGGCCCCACACGAACAGCTTTCTGACCGCGAGTTTGAAGTTTTCAAAATGATCGTTTCAGGCAAAAGTATCTCCGCTATTGGCGAGATCCTTTCGCTCAATGTTAATACGATCAGTACCTATCGCTCCAGGATCATGGAAAAAATGCACTTACAAAGCAATGCCGACCTGGTAAAGTATGCGATCATGAATAATATTATCTGAGGGAGCTGCTTCTTAAAAAACAGCGTGTAGTATAATTACTACAAAATAACAATATTATACTATTGTCCGGGCCGTTTTATATCATTTTCTTTACACAATAGGGGAAGCCAAGTTTAATCCGCATCCCGCTTACTTTATCAATCGATATCCTTAGAATTCACTATCCTCGGAAATTCCATTAATGCTTACCGGTTGCTTGCCATTGTAATGCATTTGCTTACACAACATTTTCTCCTAGAAAAACCAAGGGACAAAACTGAATAACCCTGTAACATTATTTGTTATAGGGTTTTTCTTTTGTTTGATCGGCCCGATTATTTTTCAAGACTCGAATAAGAACTTCACAGGCGTTGCTTTCACTACGAATTACTTCTATGATGGTAGTGAATCAACTACAGCAGCTCGGTGAGCAATGCTACAATGCGTTTTCTACTACGGGTCTATCTTCGGCTCATCTATTTATTACATGATGGAAAATAAAGGGCTTAAGGTTCTGTTGATTGATGATACCGTGATGATACTCCAGCATCTCAAAACGATCCTGGCAGAAGTGAAAGATATTTCCAGTACGGAGTCTGTGACCAGTGCTGAAGAAGCATTGGTGTTATTAGACGGCTACCAGCCGGATGTTATGGTGCTCGACATAAATATGCCGGGTATGAGCGGAATAGAAATGTTACGCCGCCTGCATCTTCGCAGCATGATCAAACCGGTTGTCATCATGCTTACCAATAATACTTTTGCCGGCTACCGCGATGAGTGCATGCGCCTGGGTGCTGATTATTTCCTGGATAAGTCGCGCGATTTTTTACTCATCCCTTCCATCGTAGAAAAAGTGAAAGAGAAAAACCTGATACAATACTGATGAGCCCGGTATCAGATTCCCAATACTTCTCTCAGTCTGGTATAACCGGCTTTGCTTACCGGTAATTTTACCCCGATACTTAATACGGCCAGGTGGCTTTCTTTTTCATAAGGATCGATCCTGGTAATCAGTTGTACATTGATGATATAGGACCGGTGTATGCGGATAAAATTCTGCGACTCCAGTGTTTCTTCAAAATAGCCCATGGTTTTATTCTTGAGGAAAACACCATCAGCCGTGTGGATCTTCACATAATCATCTGCTGCTTCCAGGTAACGGATGGTAGCTGTGGGAATGATCTTTACTTTGCCATTGTCTTTTACCACTACCCGGTTCTGCTGTACCGGGGTCAGCCCGGAACTGTTCAGCAGGTCTGCCGTTGTATTTTTTCTTTCCTGCTGGTTTTGTAACTGCCATTTCTGTATCGCTTTGCCAAAACGTTCTTTACTGAAAGGTTTTAATAAATAATCCACCGCATGCGTTTCAAAGGCTTTGATGGCATATTCCTCAAAAGCCGTGGTAAAAATCACTGCCGGTGGATTCTCGATCAGTTCCAGCATTTCAAAACCATTGATCTTGGGCATCTGGATATCGAGGAACACCAGGTCGGGCTGGTGCTGCTGGATGGCTTTGATACCTTCAAAACCATCATGGCACTCCTGCACCAGTTCCAGTTCCGGAAAATCCTGCAGGTATTCTTTTACAATGCTTCTTGCCAGCATTTCGTCATCAATGATAATTACTTTCATAAGATTAATGATACTGCGGTATCAGAATAGTGGTGGTGAATAAGGTTCCTGTTGTATGGGTTTGTAACAGATCGTGCCGGGCAAACAATAAATACAAACGACGCCTGATTGATGCCAATCCGAACCCCGTTCCCTGTGTGCTAATGGCTGTTTCTTCATCATAAGGGTTGGTGATGGTAAGTTGTAGTTGCTCGTTTGCGGCCACTGCATCAATGGTGATCAGCACCGTTTCCGTGGTATCATACAAACCGAATTTGATGGCATTTTCTACAATCGGCTGCAGTAAAAGGGAAGGTACTTTCATTCTCCGCGATGCGTCGTCAATCGAAACAGCTGTTTGTAACCGCTGCCCGAACCGTACTTTCTCAATATCGAGGTATAACTGTAAATGATTCAATTCTTCTTCGAGAGAAACCCATTGGTGATCGTCTCTTTTTAAAGTGCCCCGCAGAAAATCAGATAACTGCTGAATCATATGCCTTGCTTTCTCCGGCTGACTACCGGCCAGGGCACTGATAGAGTTGAGGCTGTTGAATAAAAAATGCGGCTGAAGCTGCTGCCGCAGTTGCAAGAGCTCTGCATCTTTGGTCATTTTCTCTGCTTCTTCTTTCCGCCGGTCGGCCGCCTGCTGTTCCTGTAAAGTGTACCATAACAGACTCAGGATGCCCATGCAACCGATCATCAGAAAGCCAATTACATACCGGATATAAATGGAGTTGTCAAGAAAACGCAGATAAGCCGGATCTCCCCCCAGGAAAAAACGTAAGAGGGTTTTGATCACCCATAACCAGACACCGCTCAGCACCACACTCATCAGTAATACATACCAATACCTTTCTTTCTGCGGCAGATAGTATTTCATATTATTGGTGATCAGCAGGCAACTGGCTGCCAGTGAAAGATTGCAGAGTATTCCATCGGTCAGACTTTGCCGCAGCGTGGCACCATAACTATTGATCACCATTACCTGAACCAGCGTCCATACCAGCCACCAACTGGCAAATGTGATACGAAAACGGGAGCCGGTGGTAACAGGACTGATCATAGCTTATAATGACTGTATAAATTGTTCCGTACAGCGTTCAGACAAATATCTTGATTTTACCTGTATGGTATGCTGGTAATTGTCGCCATCAGGATCTTCATAGATACGGGAATACACTTCTGCTCCATCTGTCAGTTCTTCCAGTGGATGTAATTCGGTTACATTGATGAATTTCCAGTGAACCGCCTGTTGCCGGCTGTTTTCAAAACAGTCCTGCTCCTTACTGCCGATCAGTTGTGCCTTGTTAAAGGCCTGCAGTTCATCGTCTGCACAGATCAGCCGGAGTTGTTCATCAAACTGGGCCATATGGTTACCCGGTCCACAGATGATGCGGTAAACCAGTTTTGCGAGGTACCAATGCATGAGTTAGGAGTTTGGAGTTAGGAGTCTGGAGTTAGGAGTTAATAGTTAGGAGTTTGCAGATATATGACTCCAGACTCCCAACTCCTAACTCCAGACTATTTTAATAGCTTCTGATTTCGATTCCGCCGAATACAGTGGTTCCTTTGAGGATCAGTACTTTGCTGGGGTCGAATGTGCCGGGTTGGGCGGGGCGTTTGTCTTCGATGCCGGCAAAAACTGCCACGGCTTCTGTACGGATTTCCCAATGGGGAGGAACCACGAGTTTGGTGCCCCCGAATACCTGTATGATCTCGATGCTGACCGGGCCGGTAATATCTGCCTGGCTCAGGTTATATTCAGCGCCTCCCATAAAACAGATGATCTCCCCCCCCTTAAAATCTTTGGATGTGATCACTTTCTTAACGCCACCGAATACAGACGTGCTGTTGATCACATCTTCGGATGATTGTGTTTCATATCCTGTGCCAAAATTCAGGTTATCATCAAAACGCCCCCATTTCTCCCTGTCGCTGTACCATTTTTTTTTAGGACGGAATATAAAGATCAGACCCACACCGATAATGATTATTGGCCAGAAATAAGGTTTGAGATTGGTATCGATCATCATTTCATCCCATAAAAAAAATACACCGATGCCTGTCATGATCAGCCAGGAAGCATTGGCAAAGCGGTGTTTCAGTCCGGTGATGATACCGATTACTATCAGTATCATGGGCCAGCTGAATAACCATTCGGGTAAATCAGCTCCCATTTTTTGTACCAGCAATGCGGCACCTACCAGTATTAATACGAGTCCTGTCCAGAATCTGTCATGTTTTTCGCTGGTGAATCCCCGTTGTCTTTTTTCGTTGTCCATTGTTTTTATTTTATACAGCAAAACTATTGGGCAATAGCAGGCAAGTCAATCCGTTTTAGGCTGCTATCCGAAAATAGCCGGTAAGTGGCAGGAAACGGTCGGTAAAAAAAGCAGGGATTACTGGTTACCGGCAAATTTGGATTGCCAGCCGATGAGGATCACACCTGCAATCACCAAAGCCGTACCAAATATCTGTGCCGGGATGATCTCTTCGCCGAGGAACCAATGTGCCTGCAGAATGGTAGATACCGGGCCGATACTGGTGATGATGGATACATTGTTGCTGCCGATGCGTTTCATTCCGTTACTCATCATAAAGGAAGGCAGAACGGTGGCAATGATGGCAAGTGCAATCCCATATCCCACCAGTGTGCCGGTAAAAGGGATATCCTGTACCCGATGCGTTACCAGAAAATGAACGAAAATGCCAGCCGTAGCAGCCAGCATGGCATAGGCGGTATACCGTGTTACGCCCACCCGCTGCACCATACGTCCTGTACCCACGAGATAAAATGAGTAGGTGATGGCACAGAGAAAAATCATAAAGGATCCATAATAAAACCCGGGATGGGAAGTATCCAGTTTCATCTCGCCGAAATAGGCAATACCGATGCCCAGATAGGTCAGTACCAAGGCAATCAACTGAACGCTGCCCAGTTTGGTTCTGAAGTAAAAGGTATTGATCAATACTGCAAAAGTGGGGTAGAGGAAGAGAATCAGCCTTTCCAGTCCGGCAGAAACATATTGCAGTCCGATAAAATCAAATAAACTGCTCAGGTAATAACCCAGTATGCCCATGGTGAGTATCAGCAACCAGTCGCGGCGGGTAAGCAGTTGTTTATTTTCTTTTCTGGCCACCAGCCAAGCTGCCAGCAGGTAAAAGGGCAGGGAGAACAACATCCGCAGGCTCAGCAGGGTAACGGCATCTACCTGGGTAGCGTGGAAAGCGAGTTTAACAAGAATGGCTTTGGTAGAGAAAAAGATCGCTCCCAGGAGGGTGATGAGAAAACCGGCGAGCGTGATCTTTTTGTCCATAAACCAGGATCAATAGTATACAGAAGATAGGGTGGTTCAAGGCATACAAGCCCTGAACCACCTTTTTGATTAAGCACTTACATTAAAATCGCGCAGCGCATCGTTCAGGCTGGTCTTGAGATCGGTGCTGGCTTTCCGCTGACCGATGATGAGGGCGCAGCTGACGCTGTATTCGCCGGCATTGAATTTTTTGCTGTAACTGCCGGGGATCACCACACTTCTGGCCGGTACCCGTCCTTTGTATTCAACGGGTTCGGCGCCGCTTACATCAATGATCTTGGTAGACTGGGTCAATACCACATTGGCGCCCAAAACAGCTTCTTTCTCCACGATCACACCTTCTACCACGATACAGCGGCTGCCGATAAAACAACCATCTTCAATGATCACCGGACTGGCCTGCAGGGGCTCCAGTACACCACCGATGCCTACGCCACCGCTCAGGTGAACGCCTTTGCCGATCTGTGCGCAGCTGCCTACGGTGGCCCAGGTATCCACCATGGAGCCTTCGTCAACAAATGCGCCGATATTTACATAACTGGGCATCAGTACCACGTTTTTGGCGATATAGGCGCCATAGCGGGCAACGGCATGCGGTACAGCCCTCACACCCAGTTCTTTATAATTGCTTTTCAGCAACATTTTATCATAGAACTCGAAGGGAGGCAGGTTCCAGGTCTGCATCTGCTGTATACCGAAATATAGGAGAATGGCCTGTTTTACCCATTCATTTACAACCCATCCTTTATCAGTGGGTGCAGCTACCCGGAGGCGACCCTTATCTACTTCTTCGATCACGGCCCTTACGGCTTCCGTATAAACGGGATCTTTTAAAAGTTCCCGGTTGGCCCAGGCTTCCTGGATCTGTGTTTGTAAAGACATGCGTATTTTTTTGCAAACATACAGTATGAAAACTTTATGGGAACTTTGTGTTGTAATTGTTCTGTCACAATTAGTAATTTGCCTTTCTAAAAGGCTTTCCGAACCTATGCTGCCATTCAGTAATGATATTGACTATTGCCTGGAGAAATTGCAGGAAGGCGGCTTGATACTCTACCCCACAGATACGGTATGGGGCATTGGCTGCGATGCCACTAATCCCGTGGCGGTGGAAAAAATCTACCAGCTGAAACAGCGGGTCGACAGCAGGGCCATGATTGTACTGGTGGCCGATGAGCGGGAGATTTTGAAATATGTTACCCAACCCGAATTACAGATCTTCGACTATATCAAGGGGGTTACCCGTCCCACAACAGTGATTTATGAAGGGGCTGTTGAACTGGCCGATAACCTGCTGGCCGAAGACGGTTCTGTGGCGATCCGGATCTGTGAAGACGAGTTCTGTAAAAACCTGATCAAGCGATTCAGGAAACCGATCGTGAGTACTTCGGCCAATATCAGTGGATATCCCTCCCCCATGTGTTTTACCGATATTGAACCGGCCATTGTAAACGGCGTGGATTATGTGGTTAGCTACCGGCAGGAAGAGACCGAATACCGAAAACCATCCTCCATCATTAAATGGGAAAAAGACGGAACACTTACTATTATCCGACCCTGAGCATTCCCGGTTTTACTACAGGAAATTCCATTTGTATTGACAGAAAACGCGGCTGGTATATAGTCTTGTTTCTGTGGCAGAAATATTTCATAGATAAAGCTGAAAATACTTGCATTCTTCAATAATATGAAGTAGATTTCTATAGCATATTATAAACATGACCAGAATCGTTATCGATATTCCCAACAACAAAATGCAACCTTTTCTCAAGGCCATTCTTGGGTTGGGACTGGATTCTCATGTAATACGCACGAACCGGAAGCGACAACCCTTTCTCCGGCAACGCAGGCTGGCCAAATCTCTTCAGAAAATTTCTTCCAGTTTTATTTTATTTGATTGGGAATTTTTCAGCAATGAGCTGGAGTACGAGTGAACGGTCTGTTCGATAAATCTTTGCAACCAACTCCCTGTACTTGATTAATTTTACGCCATGCAGCAAATACTGGTGATACAAACTGCTTTTATCGGGGATGTGGTGCTGGCAACCGGGATCCTGGAAAAATTACATGCCCATTTTCCCGATGCGCAAATCGATATTCTGGTGCGTAAGGGAAATGAAACCCTGTTTACCGGCCATCCCTTTCTGCGTGAAGTTATCAGCTGGGACAAAAAAACAGCCAAATATGCCCACCTGCTGGCTGTATTAAAACAGATCCGTAGCACCCGTTACGATATCCTGATCAATGTGCAGCGGTTTGCTGCTACGGGTTTGCTGACGGCTTTTTCCAGAGCCAGGCAAACAATCGGATTTGATAAGAACCCTTTCAGTTTTTTATTTTCAGATGTGGTACGTCATATCATCAGCGAGAATGACCATACGATGCATGAGATAGAAAGGAATCACCAACTGATCCGTTCTATCACAGACAATAAGGCTGGTAAACCCAGGTTATATCCCTCTGCCGCCGATCAGGAGGCAGTTCGTAAATGGAAGCAGCAACCCTATGTATGTATTGCTCCGGCTTCTGTATGGTTTACCAAACAATTCCCCAAAGACCAATGGATAAAACTGGTGAATGCATTACCGCAAAACCTGCAGGTATACCTGATTGGTGCTCCATCGGATAAGGAATTATGCGAAGAGATCCGCAGCGCTGCGTCTCACAACAACGTAGTTAATCTGGCTGGCAGTCTCCGGTTTCTCGAATCAGCGGCCCTGCAGCAGGATGCGGTGATGAATTATGTAAACGATTCTGCACCCATGCACTTTGCCTCTTCGGTTAATGCACCGGTTACGGCCGTGTATTGCTCTACCATACCGGCTTTTGGCTTTGGCCCCCTGTCTGATAACAGCCATATTGTAGAAGTGGCCACTGCCTTGCCTTGCCGCCCCTGTGGTTTACACGGCAAAAAAGCCTGTCCGGAGTTACATTTTAACTGCGCAAGGCAGATCACTACCGAACAACTGCTGGCTGTGTTGCCTAAATAATTAATTGGCAAAGCACCTTACATTTGCAGCAGATGGAGATTCAATGTACAGATAGGGAGTTAGCAATATTGGAGAAGATAGCCGGAGCGGCCGATGCGTTGTCGGTTCCCTGTTACCTGATCGGTGGGTTTGTGCGCGATAAGATCATTGGTCGGCCCACCAAGGATGCAGATATTGTTTGTATGGGCGATGGGATAGAGCTGGCGCACAAAGTGGCCGATGCCTTTCAGCCGCGCCCCACCGTGGCCTATTTCAAGACCTTTGGTACAGCACAGATCAAACTGGATGATTTTGAGATAGAATTTGTAGGCGCCCGTAAAGAAAGTTACAGCCAGGACAGCCGCAAACCCGAAGTGGTTCCCGGTACGCTGGAAGATGACCAGAACCGCCGCGATTTCACCATCAATGCACTGGCCATCAGCCTGAATAAGGCAGATTTCGGTAAACTGGTGGATCCATTTGACGGATTGGGGGATATTGAAAGAAAATGTTTACAAACACCGCTGGCGCCTGTTCAGACTTTCAGTGACGATCCACTTCGGATGATGCGGGCGATCCGTTTTGCCTCACAACTGCATTTTGAGATTGCCGAAGAAACTTTTCAGGCAATTACAGATAATGCACAGCGTATTAAAATTGTTTCGCAGGAAAGGATTACAGATGAACTGAATAAAATCATGCTCAGTGAGAAACCTTCGGTGGGTTGGGACCTGTTGTTCCGCTCCGGACTATTGGCCCTGATCTTTCCGCAGATGGTAGACCTTTACGGGGCAGAATATGTGGATGGGAAAGGGCATAAAGATAATTTCTATCATACACTGCAGGTGCT
>SCVK01000234.1 GCA_004297075.1 Chitinophagaceae bacterium | reverse complement strand
GCATCATACTGCATGCGGGAGGTATCTCCTATCTGGTTTCCCGTAAACTCGCCCAGAATATACACAGACTTACCGGCAAATGGCTGGTTATTGGCCGGTGCAAACGTAAAATGCACATTGGCATACTCAGATTGCCACCAGGGATTTAACGACTCGGTGGTATTGATCTCATCCCAGCCGTTCCTGTCCCTGAAAAACAGGTAGCGAAGATTATTCCTTTCTACATCGGGTTTGATAAACACTTCGTTGGGTGTTTTGCTTTTATCTACTTTATCCATCCTGTCGCTGAGAAACCGGAAACTCTGCAGATCGGCCCAACGATACTCTTTTCCTGCGGGAAAAATACAATCCTGTTCAGCGTTATACTCCATCATCTTTCCCCTGATAAAAGTGGGCTGTATATTCCGGATCGCATCATCCCAGCGATTGTTCTGCAGGATCACGATTTTGGTCTGCTGCGGACTAAGGATATTCAACTGTTGGGTATTTACTGCCAGTTGTATTTTCTGATGGGTACGCAGTATTCCGTTATCAAATGGCTGCTGCACCTGTGCGCCTACACTGGCCCTGCTGTCTACCACCAGCATCCTTTTGGTAAAAGCCAGTTTGGACGTATCTGCATCCAGGTACACTTTCAGCAGGTAATTACCGCTTTTGGTGGGCATACAGTTTCTGTCGGGTAACAAAGCCTGGTAATGCACATAACGGGTTTCTGCAATGGTAGAAACGCGGTACTGACTGAGCCGGTTCTGCGGAAATCCTTTGATATAATCAAAAGCACTCAGGTCGGCAGGCGTCCAGTCGGCATTACACAACACAAACGTGTAGTAATAGTTTTTGGGATACCCGCTCATGTCATCAAAATGCAGTTCCAGTTGGTCGGCCGAATTCAGCGAGATCAGCGGCAGACTCTGCTGGTTGTTCTGCTGAAACAGTTTGGGTGTACGGATATCGGGCATATATGCACGATCCGGCTGCCGCTGCGCTGCTACAGGCAGGAAACCGGTTAGAACCAATAGTAAAAGAAAGCTATTACGCATACAAACATTTCTGATTTAAACATACAACATTTCTGTAACCAAATGCTTTTGGGGCATTGCCGGTAGCAGTGTAGTTTTGAATGAACCAAAATCGTGCCGTTGAACCTGGCTTTTTATATCGCCAAAAGAATTGCTTTTAACCGACAGAAAACTTTTTCGCGGTTTATTATCCGTTTGTCCATTACAGCAACCGCCCTGAGCGTGATGGCCATGATCATCACTTTGTCTTTTGTGAACGGCTTTCAGCAAACGGTATCAGAGAAAGTATTCAGTTTCTGGGGACATGTTCGCGTACAGAAATATGAGCCCAACAAATCGCTGGTGGCAGAAGAAACGGCCATCGAAAAAGACAGTGCCATTGAAGCATTGATCAAAAAAGATCCGGGTGTGCAGCAATTGCAGGGTTTTGCCACCAAATCGGCCGTACTCGAAAAAAATAAAGAGATCGAAGGAGTATTACTGAAGGGAATTGAGAAAAGTTACGATAGCAGCCGCCTCTACCCTTTTCTCCGCCTTGGCCGCTGGATCCGCTTCAATGATTCCTCCTACAGCAAAGAGATCCTCTTATCCAGCCAGTTGGCTGCACAACTGAAAATAGAACTCGCAGATACCATCACAGTCTATTTTATCTCAGGCATCGACGGTTCCCGTACCTATCGTAAACTGACCGTAGTGGGCATTTATAAAACCGGGATCGAAGAATACGACAAACTCTTTGTACTGGGCGATCTGGACCTGATTCGCCGGGTAAACGACTGGGCACCGAACCAGACAGGAGGTTATGAGATCTTTCTCAAAGATTACCGCGCCATCGACAGCGTAAGCAACCGTTTATCTGATGCCCTCCCTGCTACCTGGATGAGCCGCAGTATCCGCGAAGTGTATCCCAATATCTTCGACTGGCTCAGTATCCAGGATATGAACCGGAATGTGATCTTTATTGTCATGTCGGTGGTGGCCATCATCAACCTGATCACCTGCCTGCTGATACTGATACTGGAGAGAACCCGGATGGTGGGCATTTTAAAAGCATTGGGTGCCGAAGACGGGCTGATCCGAAAGTTATTCCTCTACCACGCCACCGTCATCACTTTCACGGGAATTGGCACAGGTTTTATCCTCGGAACCGGCATCTGTCTCTTACAACAAGCCACAGGTTTTATCCGGCTGGATGAAGCTTCCTATTATGTTGCTGTTGCCCCTGTGTATATTATCTGGTGGCAACTATTACTGGTTTGTGCCGCCACTGCCGTAGTTTGTTATCTCGCACTCATCATCCCCACCTGGCTGATCAAAAAAATTGAGCCGGTTAAAGCAATACAGTTCAGATAAAACAGTTCAGTTACAATACCGGCCGTGTAAGATGCGATATAATGATGCCCGCTGCTATCGCCGCATTCAGCGATTCGGCCCCGCCGATACGCGGGATAGTGATGGGATGAGAAACAAAGCTCAGCAGGTCAGCCTGAATTCCTTTTGATTCATTCCCTATCAACAGGATACCCTCTTTCAGCGGCGCAACCTCGTACATATTCTGCCCGTTCAGCAATGCACCATATACCGGTACGGTAGCTGCAGATAGAAAATCAGCCAGCGGCCGGTAGCAGACCTGTACCCTTGCATAACTGCCCATGGTACTCTGGATCACTTTGGGATTGTACAGTTCTACCGTATCTATGCTGGCCACCACCTGGTAAATACCGAACCAGTCGGCGATCCGGATAATAGTGCCCAGGTTGCCGGGGTCCTGAATAGTATCGAGCACAAGGGTCAATTGGTTGGCCAGCACGGGTTCAGCAGCGGGTGCGGGCTGTTCTACCAGGGCCAATACCTGGTTGGGGGTTTGCAGATTACTGATCTTTTCCAGCTCCTCTTCTGTAATTTCTGTTAGCTGGGGCAGGTGGCTGTGCTTTTCTGCCCAAACAGGTAAAGCATAGATCTTCCGGACATTTAGGCCGGTTTGCAGCAGTTCTTCCACCAGTTTGGCACCTTCTACCAGAAACAGCCGTTCTTCCTGCCTTTGTTTTTTCTGGCACAAAGATTGGATATATTTGAGCTCATTCTTGCTTAACATTCTGTATGGG
>SCVK01000233.1 GCA_004297075.1 Chitinophagaceae bacterium | reverse complement strand
CATATTCATCCGCATTGAGTGCCGCAAAATTACTCTTTTAATATTCTCCATTCGGCGGGATAATAATTATTGACCCGGTTTGGCAAAACTTTCACCCAACCCAGGGGCAGCTCTTCAAAAACCACCAGTTGCCAGCCTTTGGGAGAATCGGGCAATACCAGGTCTTTTCGGCGCAGATATTGTAAAGCCTGCTCCCGCGTTAGCGGCAACGCAGTAAACCGGCCTTTCCACAAACTACTTAAGGCCAGCTCATGTTCCGGTATCACATCCTTGCCTTTAATGGTACCGATACCAGTACCTGCTTTTTTGATATACAAAACTTTGGCCAGGATCTGCAGGTCCTTCCACCAGCGGCTGGGAATAGTACGAATGGTTTCTCCCTGTTTAAATAAGGCATACCCTTCGGGAAGGTTTATAAAAGATTGCACCTGCTGCAGTTCCTGTTTGGAAGGAAGTGACAAATTGAGTTCTTTCAACCGGCTCTCTGCAACCGCCGTTTTCTTTTGAAATACTGCAATAAAAAATCCTTCTCCTTTAACCCGGTCCGGATAAAAACGATATCCATGCGCTCCCTTCTCCGGCGATTGTGTTTCTACAATACCCCATTCGGCAGGTACAGACAATGATCTAGACTCCATACCCATCTCACTTACCAGCCAGTCGGCAATGGCTTCATCTTCTTCTGTAGAATAAGAACAGGTTGAATACAATAACAGTCCACCTTCTTTCAACGCCGGCAATACATCCGCCAGGATCCTTTGCTGGCGCTGGCTGCAGAGTTGCACATTGTCCTCGCTCCATTCTTCAATAGCTGCCGGGTCTTTGCGAAACATGCCACTGCCACTGCAGGGCGCATCAATTACCATCACATCAAAATAGCCCGGCAAAGATTGAAAATGCGAAGGGTCATTATTGGTAACCACTACCTGTGTACTCCCCCACTTTGTGAGGTTCTCTACCAGAACAGCAGCACGTTGTTTGATCACTTCATTGGCCACTACCAGTCCTTCCCTGAAAAAAGAAGCGAGCAAAGTACTTTTACCACCGGGTGCGGCACAGAGATCCAGTACTTTCTTTTGCGTATCATCTCCCAACAGTTGCTCCAATACTTTCCAGATAAACATGCTACTGGCTTCCTGCACATAATAGGCACCGGCGTGAAAAAGGGGATCAAGTGTAAAAGAAGGACGTGAGGGAAGGTAGTACCCATACGGACACCAGGGAATACCGGAACTGGTTTCCGGCACATTGACCATCGGCTTTTCAGGGTTCAGCCTGATCGATGTTATCTGCTCGCCGGAAGCGTGTACGGCTTCAAATGCAGCGCGGTTAAACCCGGCAACAGGGGTCAGCGATTCCAGTAAAGACAGGGGTAACAACATCCTACAAATATACAACAGCCCCCTCACTCACTACTCACCACCGACCACTCACTTCCGCCCCTGCGCAAATAACCAGCTCAGCAAATCGGGCTCGGTAAAAGCTTTGGACCAGCAATTATGCTCCACACCGGCATATTCGGAATACCTCACAACCGAACCGGCTTTTTTTAAACGCCGGTAATATTGTTGCGAGAAGTAGGGAGGTACGACAGGATCCTTATCACCATGAAATAACCAGAGAGCCGATTTGCCGGCAAAATATTTCGCAGTAGCCGGATCTCCGGCACCACACATGGCAATACCTGCCGCAAAAGTTTCTGGATAACGGGCCAGCAGATCAAGCACACCCATGCCGCCTTGCGAAAGTCCGGCAATAAAAATCCGGCCGGCATCTACTTTACCCGAAGCCACCAGGCTATCCACCAGTTTTTTCACCAGCATGGCATACAGCGTAGGTTCGTTACGGAAGGGGAATACCCAGTCTTTGGCATAACCGGTGGTCAGATCCAGCTTGTTCTCAAAATAGGCCCAGGCATCCTCCGGTCCGCATTGCGGAAACAATACATAGGCCGGGTAATGCTTCCGTACAGAATCGCGCATAAAAAATCTTCCGCCAATAGACAATTGCGCTTCGTTATCCGTTCCTTTTTCAAAAGCACCATGCAGAAAAACAACCAATGGATATTTTTGTGCGAGGTCACCGGTTGGCGATAATAAACGATAAGGCAGTTCTGACTGCTGGTGTTCGAAATAGTGTTTACTGTATACAGAGAAATCCTGTGCCGGCACAAACTGCACCGAAAACAAACTGATCAGTATGCATACCAGGTAACGCATATTAAAAACGAATGGTAAAATGCTGTTTTACTTTTTGTTCTTTCCGGAAGAAAACCAGTCCGATAAAAAACAGATCAATACTTAAAGTTACGGCAGGATCCCGCTGTATCTCTGCCCATGCCTGCTCCATTTCTTTACTCCAGTGAATATCGTCGAAGATGAGGATGGAATATTCATGTATGGCCGGTAAGAGCTCCCTGAAATACCGCAAAGTGGGTTCATACCGGTGGTTGCCATCTACAAATGCCAGGTCAATACTGCCCATCTGCTGCACAGTAGCGGCAAGGGTTTCATCAAAATTCCCTTCTACCAACCGGATATTCTGTAAACCCAGTTTGGCAAAATTTTTCCTGGCAACCGCCGCAACTGTAGCGGCCCCTTCCATGGTTACTACCTTGCTTTGTTCATTGGCTGCCGCCATGTATGCGGTGGTGATACCCAAAGAAGTGCCCAGTTCCAGTATATTGGCCGGAGAATACTGATCCACTATCCGGAATAATAACTGCCCGAATCGTTTCGGCTTCAGCGAAGCGCGCGCAATATCACAGACTTTACGCGTATTTTCTTTCCGCACCCGTGAGCCCGCACCAAAATCCTGGATCAGCAATGTTTGTTGATCAATCAACAGTAATTGCCTGAGATTTTCGATGGT
>SCVK01000232.1 GCA_004297075.1 Chitinophagaceae bacterium | reverse complement strand
GGTCGAACCCACACGCCTCGCGGCGCTAGATCCTAAGTCTAGTGCGTCTGCCAATTTCGCCACATCCGCTCAGGGGCGCAAAAATAGGGGGATTTGGGAAAAACCGGCATTTTTTTGGTCTGACGGGTAAAAAGAACCGGGTGGATCGGCATTTAAGGCTGAATCGACTCCAATATCTTTTTAATCGTCTGGTTCATGGCTTTGTTATCCGCGATCCAGCGAACAACCGCTACCAATTCATGGTCGGGATCTACATACACGAGGTTATTGCCATTGCCGATATGCATGAATGCGGTAGCCGGTGCATCGGGCAGCATTTTCTGATCGGTATTGAGAAACCAGTTCATATAGCCGTAATCTGTTTTGGCTGGAGTAGGCGTAAGCGCCTGTTTTACCCATTGCTCGCTCAGCAGTTGTTGGCCGTTCCAGTTGCCCTTGTGTAAAGTGAGCAAACCAAAACGGGCCATATCGTAGGCATTGATGAACATACCGCCGCCCCAATGTCCGCCACCACTAACGGATTGAACGATCTGTCCATTCAGTACGATCCATGCATTGCGATAACCCGTCCAGCGCCAGGTATTGGACGCCCCGATGGGGTCCATGATATATTGCTGCAACACCTGTGGCAAAGGTTTGCGCCATACACTGGTAGCGGCCAGTGCCAGTACATTTACCCTTACATCATTGTATTCCCAGGAGCTGCCGGGTGTATTCCTTTTACGGTTGTGCCATTTAGCAGGATCGGGGTCGGGCCGGTCGGCCCAATCAGGTTTGCCCCATAAAGTACCTTCCCAATCGCTGGTTTGACGTAGCAGGTGGTTCCAGGTAATGGTTCTGTTATGATCCGTATCAAACAAGCGTAACAGCTGTGGCTGACCAAACAGTTCAGCCGGTCTGTTAACCGGAAGGGATGTATATAATTCAATAGGCGGAACATAGGGTGCTACTGTATCGTTCACATTCCGGATCAGCCCCTGGTCTACGGCCAGTCCTACTACAGATGATAAAAAACTTTTGGTTACGCTATGGGTCATATCGCAACGCTGGGGGTCGCCCCAACTGGCGATTATGTATCCCTTATAAATGATCAACCCGGTAGGTTCACCACGTTCAGCAAATGGACCAATGGCTTCACCGAAGGGTTCCTTACCAAAGCTCTGGTAATGACTGATCTCCATGTTGCGTGGATTTTTGCTTTCAGCTGCTTTGGCAATGGCGATGGCTTCGTTGATTTTTCCAGGGTTCATTCCCAGTTGCGCGGGTTGCCTGGTTTCCCATAACTGTGGTGGAGGAAAATAAATGGACTGTGTGGTTTTTTGCTGGCTATATAAAACACTGCTGATACATAAGCAGGCTGTCAGAAAAAGATTTCTTGGTAACATATATACTAAAATAAGCGAATTCCACGTTTCACAGACACTCCCTTCACTTTCTGCCTTTATAAATCAGTTATATCTGCAGAAGTTGCCTTTTTAATCCTTCTTTCTGCAGGTTTCATTTGCATTCATTGAACTGAACTATCATAAAATGACAGTTCCATTACAAAGGGAGTCAGGTGTCTGAAACTGTTGAAATGAACAGCAAACTGCTGGTATTCATTTGATTGCAACTGAAAATCTATGAAAACTAATCTGCGGGAAACCCAAAGTATGATATAAATCATACAAACGTTTGATGTATATCATATTCACGCTCTCAATAGCGTTATAAGTTTGTGTAAGAAAGTAAGAGGAACAACCAACCACTACTTAAGTAATACACTAAAAAAAAAATTATGAAAAACGTACTACAACCTACACAGAAAAAAATCTTCGCACTGGGTCTGGGGCTCATCCTGTTTATGGGAGCTTTTGCCCAGGTTAAGTACACTAACAGAAACAATGCGTCTTTAA
>SCVK01000231.1 GCA_004297075.1 Chitinophagaceae bacterium | reverse complement strand
TCTCCCGGAATTGGATCTAAAAAACACGTAGGTGTTTTCTTTTCACTCTATTAATCAGTACAAGTTGGAAGATAATATTATTGTTCGTGTAGCGAACGGTGGCGACACCCATTACGCACAGACCATAACAGACGAAATGGAGGCTTCTGCGAAGGCCCGCGGAACCGGTATTGCCAAACGCAGCCCCGAATATGTTGCCAAAAAGATGGAAGAAGGCAAAGCCGTGATAGCTACCTTGCCCGATGGCACCTGGGTGGGCTTCTGTTATATCGAAGTATGGGGCCACGAACAGTTTGTAGCCAACAGCGGACTGATTGTAGCGCCTGCTTTCCGTAAAAGCGGAACGGCCAAAAGGATCAAGCAGACCATCTTTAACCTCTCTCGCCAGAAATATCCCACTGCTAAAATATTCGGGTTAACCACCGGACTTGCTGTGATGAAGATCAACAGCGACCTGGGTTATGAACCCGTTACCTATAGTGAGCTTACGGATGATGAAGAATTCTGGGCTGGTTGTAAAAGCTGTGTGAACTACGATATACTGATGAGCAAAGACAGGAAAAATTGTTTGTGCACCGCTATGTTATACGATCCCAAAGATCATTACGAACCTGTTGAAACCTCGGCTGATTTTAAACAGAATTCAAAATTGTACGAGCGTTTCATGAAGATCAAACAAAGCAAACTGCTGCGTTTGTTCCGAAAAAAAGAAACCGGTGGCGGAGTGGCCCTGAAGCCCAAATCTTTTTTCCACCAGTTCTTTAACCTGTAACAGTCTCCCGCAAGGGAAATTATAATACTCTATCAAAGAAAATATGTGCAAGCAATGAAAACGGAAATAACAACAGCATTACAAAAAGGCGACCAGGTGGTACTGGGTTTTAGTGGCGGACTGGATACTTCTTTCTGTGTAAAATACCTGACAGAAGACAAAGGCTACGAGGTACACAGTGTAATCGTAAATACCGGAGGTTTTAGTGAAGAAGAACTGGCGCAGATAGAAAAACATGCGTATACGCTGGGCGTAAAAACCCATACTACGGTAAATGCAGTGAAAAGTTATTACGACAGTATCATCAAATACCTGATTTACGGAAATGTATTGAAGAACAATACCTATCCCTTGAGCGTAAGTGCAGAAAGGCTGAGCCAGGCTTTGCATATTGCCGAACATGCCAAAAAACTGAAAGCGAAAGCAGTGGTGCATGGAAGTACCGGCGCTGGTAATGACCAGGTACGTTTTGATATGATCTTTAATATCATGATCCCGGGGGTAGAGATCATCACACCCATCCGCGATATGAAACTGAGCCGCGAAGCGGAGATTGAATACCTGAAAGGGAAAGGTGTTACCATGAATTTTGAGAAAGCGGCTTACTCCATCAACAAAGGTTTATGGGGCACCAGCGTAGGTGGTAAAGAAACACTGAACTCAAAAGGCATTTTACCAGAAGAAGCCTGGCCCACACAGGTTACCAAAACAGGTGAGGAGGAAGTGAAACTCCATTTTGAAAAAGGGGAGCTTACAGCAGTGAATGAAAAAACCTTTCAGCATCCTTCAGAAGCCATACAATATTTGCAGACACTGGCGGGTCCTTACGGATTGGGCCGCGATATTCATGTGGGTGATACCATTATCGGTATCAAGGGCCGCGTAGGTTTTGAAGCCGCTGCGCCAATGGTGATTCTGAAAGCGCACCATGCACTGGAGAAACATGTGTTAACCAAGTGGCAGTTAGGCTGGAAAGACCAGCTGGCGCAATTCTACGGCAACTGGCTGCATGAGGGACAGATCATGGATCCTGTGATGCGTGATATTGAAGCGTACCTCGAAAGTTCGCAGGCGCATGTAACCGGTGATGTGTTTGTACAGTTACTGCCTTACCGTTTCCAGGTGATCGGTATTGAATCAAAATATGATCTGATGAGCAGTAAGTTTGGCAAATATGGTGAAATGAATAGTGGCTGGACAGGCGATGATGTAAGAGGGTTCTCCAAGATCTTCGGTAACCAAACAGGTATCTATCATAATATCAAAGAATCGAACAAGTGAGTGGAAAGGTTTCCATAGAGGCACCGTTAAAACATTACCAATGGGGTAATGCCTGCGATGGGTGGAATTTTGTAGATAATGCAGCGCTTGCTGTTAAACAGGAAAGAATGCCAGCCGGAACAGCGGAAGCATTGCATTATCATCAGTTTGCCCAGCAGTTTTTTTTCATCCTGAAAGGAACGGCCACTTTTGAAATAGAAGGGGAGACCATCATTGTAAACGAACAGGAAGGCATTCATATACTGGCCGGCAAGGCACATCGCATCAGTAACAATACTTCAACAGCTATTGAATTTATTCTATCGTCTCAGCCCTCTACGGCAGCAGACAGGATCAATGTATAAACCATGAAACAAGTAAAAGCAGGCATCGTAGGCGGGGCGGGTTATACCGGTGGAGAAATGATCAGGTTACTGATCAACCATCCCGGTGTGGAATTATCTTTTGTGCACAGTACCAGTAATGCAGGAAACGCGGTAAGTAAAGTGCATGCTGACCTCGTAGGCGAAACAGAGATCCTGTTTACTGATACACTACAAAATGATATTGACGTATTGTTTCTGTGCGTAGGACATGGTGATGCGAAAAAGTTTCTGGCAGATAATTCCATTCCCACTACTATTAAAGTGATCGATCTGTCGCAGGATTTCCGGCTGGCAGATAAAGCCACAATTGGTAACAGAACATTTGTATATGGATTACCGGAGTTGAACAAAACCGCCATTACAAAAGCAGCCAATATTGCCAATCCCGGCTGTTTTGCTACCGCTATACAACTGGGTTTACTGCCATTGGCCAAAGCGGGTGTGTTAGGAGAAGTGTATACAACAGGTATCACTGGATCAACCGGTGCCGGACAGGGTTTGAGCAGCACCTCGCATTTCAGCTGGCGGGCCAATAATATCCAGGCATACAAATCGTTGCAGCACCAGCATATCAACGAGATCCACCAGAGCCTGCAGCAGTTGCAGGGCAACGATGGGATGCAGGTGAATTTTGTACCGTGGAGAGGCGATTTTACCCGCGGCATATACATCAGTTCCGTGATCGATTGCGGACTACCCCTGGATGCGATCAAAGAACTCTACAAAGAATATTACGAGGGCCACGCGTTTACTCATGTAAGCGAAACCATGATCGATCTGAAACAAGTGGTAAATACCAACAAGTGTTTGCTGCATATTGAAAAACAAGGCAGCAAGATCGTGGTACACTCGGCTATTGATAATTTATTGAAAGGAGCCAGTGGCCAGGCGGTACAGAATATGAATCTGTTGTTTGGATTGGAGGAGACGGCCGGATTGAAATTGAAAGCGGCCGGGTTTTAAGTGGTAAGTAATAAGTTTT
>SCVK01000524.1 GCA_004297075.1 Chitinophagaceae bacterium | reverse complement strand
TGCGGCCTTCTTCGGCATCGGGGCCTACACCGTGGCCATCATGATGAAAGCCGGCCTGAGCTTCTGGCTCGGCCTGCCGACGGCGATGCTGATCTGCTTCGTGGTCGGCATCATCCTGGGCTTTCCCGCGCTGCGCGTGCAGACCATCTACCTCGCCTTCGCCACGCTGGGTTTCAACACGGCGGTGTGGCTGGTGATGCGCAACGAGGAGTGGCTGACCGGCGGCACCTTCGGCATCAACAACATCGCGCGCCCGGGCCTGTTCGGCCTGTCGCTGGAGGGCAACCTGGCCTACTACCACTTCGTGCTCGCGGTCACGGTGCTGCTGGCCGCCCTGCTGTGGTGGCTGCTGCGCTCGCCCTGGGGCAAGGCCTTCACCGCGCTGCGCGACAACCCGATCCGTGCCGAGAGCCTGGGTGTGGACACGCGCAGCTACACGCTGCTGGCCTTTGCCATCGGTGCGGTCTATGCCGGCGTGGCAGGCGCGCTGTTCGCGAGCCTGGTGCAGTTCATCGAACCCGCGCCGTTCACCGTGGGCGCGTCCATCATGATGTACCTCATGGTGGTGGTCGGCGGGCCGGGCTACTTCCTCGGGCCCGTGCTGGGCGCGGCGGTGGGCGTGATCCTGCCGGAGTGGCTGCGCTTCGCGCAGGCCTGGTACCTGTTCGTGTTCGGCGGCGCGGTGGTGCTGCTCATGATCTGGCTGCCCGACGGGCTGCTGTCCATCCCCGAGCGCATCCGGGCGCGCCGCCTCGCGCGCGAAGCCTCCGCCGCGCGGCAGGCGGCGGCGCAGGCCGCCAGCCAGGGGGTGAAGGCATGAGCGCGCCCGCCCTGCTCAAGGTCAGCGGCCTGAAGAAGGCCTATGGCGCGATCCAGGCGGTCGGCGGCGTGAGCTTCGAGGTCCGCCCCGGCGAGATCTTCGGCGTCATCGGCCCCAACGGCTCGGGCAAGACCACGCTGTTCAACAGCATGCTCGGCCAGATCACGCCCGACGAAGGCCGCATCGAACTCAACGGCGAGGACGTCACGAAGCTCGGTCCGCTGCAGCTCAACCGCAAGGGCGTGGGCCGCACCTTCCAGACGCTGCAGGTGTTCGGCAAGATGACCGTGCGCGACAACCTCATCGTGGCGGCGCAGGAGCACAAGGGCAGCATGTTCAGCCGCCTGTTCGCCCCCGGCGACTCGGGCCTGGGCGAGAAGGCCGACGCCCTGATCGACCAGTTCCGCATCCGCCACGTGGCCGACAAGAAGGCCGGCGAGCTGTCCTACGGCCAGCAGAAGCTGGTGGACATTGCCATGGCCTTCATGAGCGAGCCCGACCTGGTGCTGCTCGACGAGCCCTGCGCGGGCGTCAACCCCAGCCTGGTGGGGGAGATCGGAAGAGC
>SCVK01000230.1 GCA_004297075.1 Chitinophagaceae bacterium | reverse complement strand
CAACAACATCGCCCAATAAAAATGAGGGTTCAATAACCATCTGCGCTGTTGCGTAAGTAAAAGGGCTGCAGTAAATGCGAGTATATAAAAAGCAGTAGAATATTTACCGAGTATTCCCAATCCAAAACAGATTCCCAGGTAGTAGAAATATTTTTTTTGAGGAGAGTTGATCAGGCAGATGATGTAGTAGCTGCTCAGCGTCCAGAAAAATACATCCAGGAAATTGGGCTGGAAGAGAATATGCATCCGCAGAAAACCTGCGCACAGAAACCCCAGGCAGGCAAAGAATACAGCCGTACTGTTTCCTTTTAAGGCTAACACGATTTTGCCCACTACTATCACTGTTAAGGCGCCGGATAAACCACTCCAGAAATACACCGTGTAAACAGAACCACCGGCCAGTTTGCTTAACCAGCCCAGTGCGGCCAGTAAGGGAGGCATTTCAATATAGCCCCATGCCATATGATCTGCATCAGCCAGGTACAGCAGTTCGTCCCTATGCAATTCAAAACCGGGATGAATGAGTACAAAGGGGATCAGCAACTTGATCAATGCAAAAATACCAATGATGTATACCGGTCTGGATAAAGCCTTCATCAGGAAAGATTTGCAACAAGATAGAAAAAAAAGACGCCTCAGCAACTTTGCGGTAATATTTGCCCGCAAAGGCGCTGAGGCGCAGTGAAACGAAACAATATAACAGTTATTGCAGCAGACCGAGGGTGTGTTTGATGCGGTTCACCGTTTCATACATACCTATCAATGCCGCAATATCAAAAACACCCGGCCCGAATTTGCCACCCACCAGCATAATGCGGAAGGGCAACATCAGTTCGCCCGGTTTCAGGTGGTTGGCAGCTGCCAGTTCCTTAAATTCATTTTCCAGTCCCTGCGCTTCCCAGGTATTGCTTAATTCGTAGCCCCTGATCAGTTCAGTAAAGAACAGGTTTTTCTTATCATCCCATTTGGGTTTGATGGCATCTACTTCAACAGTGGTGGGTGCCTGGAAAAAGAAACTGCCCTGCTGCACAAAATCGGGCAAGAGGGTACAACGGTCTTTCACCAGTTCTATCACTTTCGGTAATAACGCATCTTCGTCTGCAATAAGAATTCCTTTCTTTTCAAATTCTGCTTTCACTCCCAACTCCAGACTCCCAACTCCCAACTTCTTTATCCATTCGTGGTTATACCATTTGGCTTTTTCATAATCAAACTTGGCGCCGCCTTTGTGTACGCGCTCAATCGAAAACTTCTCTATCAGCTCCGGTAAAGAAAAAATTTCATTATCTGTGCCATCGTTCCAGCCCAGCATGGCCAGCAGGTTCACGAAAGCTTCGGGTAAAAAACCTCTTTCTTTAAATCCGATAGTGGTTTCGCCAGTTTTGGGATCGGTCCAGTCCATGGCAAATACCGGGAAACCCAGTCGGTCGCCATCGCGTTTGCTCAGTTTGCCGTTACCATCAGGTTTTAAGATGAGCGGTAAATGTGCCCACTCCGGCATCTCGGATTCCCATCCTAAATATTTCCATACCAGTAAATGAACGGGAGCAGAGGGCAACCATTCTTCGCCACGGAAAGCATGGGTGATCTTCATGGCATAATCATCCACTACCACGGCCAGGTGATAAGTGGGCATACCATCAGCCTTCAATAAAACCTTGTCATCTACCTGTGAGGTATGAAAGGAAACCTCCCCGCGAATCATATCTGTGAAACGGATCGTTTCATTGGCAGGCATTTTGATCCGGATCACATGGGGTGTTCCTTCTGCCAATAAACGCTGGGTCTCACCGGCATCCAGGGTTAATGAGTTGCGCATCTGCTCACGGATCTGCTGGTTGTATTGGGGAGAAGGATTTTCAGCCGTTTTAAAACGCACCCGCATTTCTTCCAGTTCAGCAGGTGTATCAAAAGCATAATAAGCATAGCCATCTTTTACCAGTTGCTCGGCATACTGGCGATAGCTGGGTTTGCGTTCGCTCTGCCGATAAGGGGCATAAGGGCCGCCATGTACCGGACTCTCATCGGGTTCCAGTCCACACCACCGTAAGGTATCCAGGATATATTCTTCCGCGCCGGGCACAAAACGGCCCTGGTCGGTATCTTCAATACGTAAAATAAAATCACCTCCCTGCTGTTTGGCAAACAGGTAGTTGAACAACACCGTTCTCACCCCACCCAAATGCAGTCCCCCGGTAGGCGAGGGGGCAAAACGTACGCGTACTTTCTTACTCATAAAGCAAAGATAGGAAATGAACAGATGAACAGAGGAACAAGGAACGGAGGAATAGGGCATATTGAATATCGAATCCCGCCAGACGGGAAATATCGAATGTCGAAGGGGGGGCTTTGTACTCATTCCCGCTCTCCTTCGTCTGTTCATCTGTTCGTCTGTTCGTCTGTTCGATATTCATCTGTTCAACATCCCCTCCCTTATCTTTGCGCCATGTATCTCATCAAAACACCCTGGTGGTTGCGCCGCTTATATCCTGCTTTGACATGGCGGATCCCGGGAGGGGAGAAAGTGCTGTATCTCACTTTTGATGATGGTCCGCACGAAACGGCCACGCCCTATGTGCTGGATCAGCTGCAGCGCTTTGGCGCCAAAGCCACTTTTTTTTGTATTGGTAAAAATGTAGCTGCTTATCCTGAAATATACCAGCGGATCCTTGCCGAAGGACATGCGGTGGGTAACCATACACAGCACCATGTAAACGGATGGAAAGTGAGCGATGAAGTGTATCTGAATGAAGTGCAACAGGCCGCTACCCTGATCCGGTCTGACCTGTTCCGTCCGCCGTATGGGCGTATCAAACGCAGTCAGCAAAAAAAATTGCAAAACCAATATCCTCAATTACAAACCATTATGTGGGATGTACTCAGTGCCGATTTTGATGAGCAACTCACCGGCGAAGCCTGCCTGGGATATGTAGTGTATCATAGCAAACCCGGCTCCATCATTGTTTTTCACGATAGTGCCAAAGCATGGAACAGGATGCAGTATGCACTACCGCGGGTGTTGGAGCATTTCAGTAAAGAAGGATATGTATTCAAGACGATCTCCACAGCTGGCTAATCCCAGCTGACTATAAACAACTGTGCCGGTGTGGAAACACCGGCACTTTTTTTAATCCGTACCCTATAAAAACAGCGTTTGGTATTGGTTGGCTGATGTGCTACCTGAGTAGGATAGCCAATAGTTATAAAACGACAACCCATTGGATTTTAGTATTTTATCCTCTAAAAAACCAATAGCCCGTGGACTGATTGGGTTTGTATCGTTTTTAGGAGGAATTTTGCAGTATGAACCTGATAGATACCCATTGCCACCTCTATTCCGAAGAATTTGATGCCGATCGGGATGCCATGATCCAACGGGCCCTGGCTGTAGGGGTGTCGCGGTTTTACCTGCCAGCGATAGATAGCGAAGCCATTCCCGGTATGCTGGAACTTGAAGCACAATATCCCGGGGTTTGTGTGGCCATGATGGGATTGCACCCCTGTTATGTAAAAGCCAATTACAGGGAAGAACTCGCCATTGTGGAAGAATGGCTGGCCAAAAGGCCTTTTGTGGCCGTGGGCGAGATTGGCCTGGATTTTTATTGGGATAGAACCTTTGCCGCCGAACAACTCGAAGCCTTTCACCTGCAAATGCAGTGGGCGCTGAACCGGAACCTGCCTATTGTGATCCATACCCGCAAAGCCATGTCGGAAACGCTCGCTGCCGTAAAACCCTTTGCCGCCAAAGGGCTACGGGGTATTTTTCACTGTTTCAGCGGTTCGGCACAGGATGCAGCACTGATCGTGAAAATGGGTTTTTACCTGGGTATTGGTGGTGTAGTAACCTATAAAAACGCCGGTTTACCCGATGCGCTGGCCGGAATTGGTCCCGAACACCTGGTGCTCGAAACAGATGCGCCTTATCTCAGTCCGGTGCCCTACCGCGGCAAACGCAATGAGAGCAGCTATCTGGAGCCCATTCTGAACCGTTTGGCAGAAGTGAAAAACCTTTCTCCGGCCGAGATGGCGGCCATTACAACGGCCAACGCCCAAAAAATATTCGGTTGCTAACGCTGAAAAGCTATTTTTGCAGTCCTTAAAACGGGGGGCCTGGTCCAGGGGCCGTTGATCCCGTCATAAACAGAGAGGTGTCCGAGTGGTTGAAGGAGCACGCCTGGAAAGTGTGTATACGGGAAACCGTATCGAGGGTTCGAATCCCTTCCTCTCTGCCAAAATCAATTAAGTAAG
>SCVK01000229.1 GCA_004297075.1 Chitinophagaceae bacterium | reverse complement strand
ACCCGGAATGGCAACCCATTACCGGTAGGAACGTATTATTATATTATCAACCCTAAAAACGGACGACAGATCATCACGGGATCGGTCACTATTATAAAGTAAGGATATGCGTGTAAAACAGGTCATGCTAGGAATCGCTTTATGTATCTGCACGGCAGTTGCGGCTCAGCAGCGGCCTTATTATACGCAGTATATCATGAACAATTATATCATCAATCCTGCCGTAGCGGGGATTGAGAATTACTGGGACGTAAAAGCCAGTCACCGCATGCAATGGGTGGGCTTGCAGGATGCGCCGGTAACCACTTATCTCACCGTGCATGGCCCCCTGAAGAAAAGTGATTACGACGACAGGGGCTCTGCCACCAGTTTCCGTGCCGGAGGTAGTAATCCAAGGGGAGAAGCATACTGGCGTGATTACACAGCTCCCGATCCGCACCACGGTGTAGGGTTTACCATACTGAACGATAAAACCGGTCCGCTGAATCGTTTCGCCGTTTATGGCACCTATTCTTATCACTTAAGTTTATCACCCCGCACATCACTGGCCGCGGGTACATCTATCGGGTTCACCAATGTGAGCCTGAATGCAAGCAAACTGAATTTTGGGGGCACCACTGTAGATCCGGCTGTGGCAGGTAGCGGGGTAATTAACCGGATCAAACCGGATATCAGTGCGGGACTCTGGTTGTATTCAAGGGATTATTTTGTGGGCCTGGCCGCACAGCAGATCATTCCGCAGCAGATCGCTTTCTCTGACAATACCGTATACCTGCAAAACGGGAAACTGTTACCGCATTTATTCCTCAGTGCGGGATACCGGATGCAGTTAACGGATGATGTGAGCCTGTTACCTTCTATGCTGGTACGTTATATCAGTCCGCTACCATTGGGTTTTGATGTGAATGCCAAACTACAATACCAGGACCTGATCTGGGCCGGTGCTTCTTACCGTTACCAGGATGGTTTTGCAGCGATGGTGGGACTGAATCTTAACCGTAATATCAATATCGGTTATTCCTATGATGTACAGACTTCCACCCTGAATACGGTGAGTAAGGGTACACATGAAATACTGATCGGGTTCCTACTCGGTAATAAGTGGGGCGATTGGTGTCCGCGTAATCTATGGTAACAGCCCTATTGCTGCAGTAGTATTACCTGTTTTTCTTCTTCTGCACGGACCTTTTTTTTGAGCACGAGTGGCAGTTTTTCTATTTTCTTCGCGTCTACCAGTTTTGCAAAAGCCAGTTTCATTTGCTGCAGGGAAGATAGTTCCGCCAGTCTGGAGAGCAGGACTAATTTTTGCAAGCTAACCTCATTCATTACTACGGGTTCTGGTACGGGCGTAACGAGTGTTTCCAGAGGGGTTTCCACCACAATGATCTCTTTTGTTTCAGTCTCTTCCGGTATCATTCGTTCCGGTAATTCTTTCTTCTCGGACTTATTCCGGTTTCGGGGTATCTTCTTCTGAAGGGGCTGTTGTTCTTCTCTGAACAGCGGTTCTACACTCCGCAGGGATTGGAGGATGAGTTTGTCCAGTCCCATTTTATCCAGGTCTGTTACTACATCCATGGCTTGCTGTATATCGCGCGTAATTTTGGTCTTGTTTATATTCACATTCACACTGAAAGCTTTCTGCATCTCGGCTTTGGCTTTCTCTATATCGGCCGATACTTTCTTCATTCCGTTGCTGATCTCCTGTTTAAACTGCTTACGCATATTCGCAGTAAAGAGTGCCGAATCGGTAGACAATACCCTGGCCAGTTCCTGTTTGGCTTTTTCCATTTCGGCCAATTCTTTCTGCCAATCATGCTTTTGCTGTTTTTCCATTTCAAGGGAAGCCTGTTGCAAAGCATCAGCGATCATGGGTGTGAAGGAATTGACGATCCCGGCAGGAGATGCTTTCTCAACATCTGTAAATTCTTTTTCAGCCTCCACCACATTTTTTTTCACTTCCGCCTGTAAAGGTTTGGATAAAAAGAAAACCGGATTGAACAAGGGATTATCTACACGGATAGCCATCGGTTCTACGGTATAAGGCTGTGCTCTTTTCGCAGGGGTGGCCAGTTTTATTTTTTTTGATTGAGAAGCAATGGGCTGTTCTTTGCGGCTGGATTTGATCGGACTTAACCAGGCCACAGAACTCAGAATACCGGTTACAATAAAAAAAGCCAGTAACTGTTTGCGGTAGCTGAAGCGGTTTTCTTTTTGTTCAATCATCCGCTTTACACGGTATAACAGGTCATTCTTTTTTCCGGTAGCGGTCATGGCTAGCGCCGGTGCCTGTTGCAGGTAAGCGATACGTAGCAATGCTTCCGCATATACCGGTGCCTCGTATTGAAACTGCAACACCCAGTCATCACAACTGTTCTCCCTTTCTTGGCGGATAGATTTACTGATCAGCTGCGTGAAGGGGTTAAAGAACAGACCGATCTCTGCAATGGATAAAAGGATATTGACCAGATAATCATAGCGTTTGATGTGCGCCATTTCATGCAGCAATACAGCTTCCATCTGCTGGGTGCTGAGATGGTTAATGCTGGCCATTGGCACAAGGATGATTGGCTTTAAAAAACCAATCGTGAGTGGTGTACTTACCTGCTCTGATAAAAATACCCGTACATTTTTTTTGATATTGAGCTGGGCCGTAATTTTCTGCACAAATAAACGCCATTCGGCGGGCATCTTACGCAACCCCTGGTAGCGGATCAGCTGCGTTTGGCGATAGCCCATGAACCAGCGTACACAGAGAAAGATCATCAATAGCAGGTATGCCATGGAGATATAGGGCAAGAGTCTTTCTCCCTTCAGCATCCATTGCAACACTCCAGACAATAACCCTGTTCCGGTAGCAGCTATCGGTTGCATATTTTCTGCAGCCGTCTTTACAGGCTGCCATGCCTGGTGGTATTGCTGGTAATAGAATTGAAAGGTAAACAGGAACCAGACAAAGCCAATGGTTTGTGCGGCCACGCCTAACCGGTATTTGGCTGCAGCACCCATGGGCAGTAAACCGGTGATACTGATATAGAGGAGCCATACAATAGCTGTTTGCCATACGCTATGGGCAATGGCATATCCCAGCGACTGTAAAAAAACGGATTGGAACAGGTGCTGCATACACTTACTGTTTTTTCAGGTTGTCCAATAGTTTCTGTATCTCATCCAGCTCTTCCTTGTTAGGCACCGTATTACCTAAAGCCTGCATCACCAGCTGGGTAGAGGAGCCTCCAAACAGGGAATTGATCATTTTACCCACGATCTGCTGCTGTGTATTCTCGCGGGTAATATTGGCCCGGTAAATATGGGTTTTACTGCTGTCATCCCGCTTTAC
>SCVK01000028.1 GCA_004297075.1 Chitinophagaceae bacterium | reverse complement strand
CAAACGGGCGCAGATGGGTATTGGCTACCTGCCCCAGGAAGCCAGTGTATTCCGGAAACTGAGCGTGGAAGATAATATCATGGCGGTGCTGGAGATGACCAAACTTACCCATGGTGAGCGACAGCACAAACTGGAATCGCTGCTGGATGAGTTTAACCTGCACCATGTACGCAAAAACAATGGCGACAGCCTGAGTGGCGGCGAAAGAAGAAGAACAGAAATTGCCCGCGCCCTGGCCGTAGACCCAAAATTTATCCTGCTGGATGAACCCTTTGCCGGCGTAGATCCTATTGCGGTGGAAGATATACAGAGTGTGGTGGCCAAACTCAAATACAAAAATATCGGGATCCTGATCACCGACCATAACGTGAATGAAACACTCTCTATCTGCGACAGAGCTTACCTGCTTATCGAAGGAAAAATTTTCAAACACGGTTCGGCCGAAGAACTGGCCGAAGATCCACAGGTGAGAAGACTCTATCTCGGAACCAATTTTGAACTGAAACGGAAAGACTGGATCATAGAAATGGGTAAAGACGGTCCTTCCGGTTTATAATCTTTTCCCGCGTAGCTAACCGGCTTTTCTTTTTAATCTGCATTCTCGTTTCCATTGCTTATTTTGCTGCTGAACCCGTATGAAACTGCTTAGTCCCGCTATATCACGTTTGGCAAGATTCCGGCACTGGCGCATTGAACAATGGATCAGCGATCCCATCAGCGCCCAACGCGAAGTGTTGCAGGACCTGGTAACCCATGGCCAATACACCGATTTCGGGCGCAAGCACGGATTTAAAGAGCTTTTCAACATCCGCAGTTTCAAAGAAAGGATACCCATTCAGGAATATAACGATCTCAAACCCATGATTGAGCGTTTAATGAATGGAGGCGAGAACCTGCTCTGGAACACCCCTGTTAACTGGTTTGCCAAAAGCAGCGGTACCACCAGCGATAAAAGTAAGTTCATACCCATTACCCTGGAAAGCCTGGAAGACAATCATTTTCAGGCAGCCAAAGACGTACTTACGTTATATTACAATTATAATAATGAAAGCGATCTGCTCACCGGCAAGGGATTGGTGATCGGTGGTTCTCACCAGATCAGTAAGGTAAATGATGACATACAGTATGGCGACCTGAGCGCCGTGTTGTTACAGAACACCCCTATGTGGGCCAACTGGATCCGCACACCGGAGTTATCCATTGCACTGATGGACGAATGGGAAAATAAAATTGAGAGACTGGCACAATCCACCATTCCGGAAGATGTAACGTCTATTTCGGGCGTACCTACCTGGACGCTGATCCTGATTAAACGGATCCTGGAAATAACAGGTAAAACCACCCTCAAGGAAGTATGGCCCAACCTCGAACTATACATACATGGCGGGGTTTCTTTTGTTCCTTACCGCGAGCAGTTTGAGAAAGTGATAGGTCCGGGTTGCACTTACCTTGAAATGTACAATGCCAGTGAAGGATTTTTTGCCGCGCAGGATAATCCGAACGAAGATGGTATGTTGTTATTCCTGAACCATGGCATTTTTTATGAATTTATGCCGGTGGAAGAGTACGGAAAAGCCGAACCCCGTACCGTTGGATTAAAACAGGTGGAGATTGGCAAAAATTACGCATTGGTGATCAGTACCAATGGCGGATTATGGAGGTACCTCGTAGGCGATACGGTTCAGTTCACATCCAAATTCCCTTTCCGCATCAAAGTAAGCGGCAGACTGAAGCAATATATCAATGCTTTTGGCGAAGAAGTGATTGCTGATAACACCGATAAAGCCATTGCCATTGCGTCGCAGAAAACAGGATTGATCGTAAACGATTATACAGCGGCACCGGTTTATTTTGGCGATAACCAGAAAGGTGCCCATGAATGGCTGATCGAATTCGAGGAAAAACCTGATAGTACAGAACAATTCGCTTTTGAGTTAGACTGCGCCCTGAAATCACTGAACAGTGATTATGAAGCCAAACGATACAAAGACATCGCCCTTACCCTGCCCATCGTTCATGCTTTGCATAAAGGCGTTTTCCGCGAATGGTTAAAAAGCAAGGACAAACTGGGCGGACAGCACAAGGTTCCGAGACTGAGTAACGACCGGCAGTATGTGGAAGAGATTCTTGCTTTGTTATAAACTGTATCCGGCATAGATCAACCCCATCCATTGCTGCAAAAAGCAATTCTTTTACATTTGTTGCTCATAACAAACCGTTTCTTATGAAATTACTGGAAGGAAAAGTATCAATTGTTACCGGCG
>SCVK01000228.1 GCA_004297075.1 Chitinophagaceae bacterium | reverse complement strand
TTGTGCAGAAGATGGGCTTTTTACAGCAGCACCTGCAGTTGGTTTTGTTTCAGCCATGATTCAATTGATTTTTGGTTTTTTAAAAATTACAGTTGATTTAAAAAAAATGTTTCCGCAATTCTACTGAAAAATGTTTTGAATTAGCAAAACATTCTTTGAATCAGTATAAAAAGGGAGTACAAATTAGGTATTTTATCGAAAGCGGCAAATAAAGATTTCGTCAATTAAATGCCTTTTCAGGTGGTTTTTCAAGGAGCCGTAAGATACTGCTTAAACTCATTGAAAAACAAGATTTTTACCGACAAAAAACCGGGTTTCACCATTCATATATGAGTGGTTCTAATTTGTACCGGATTTCGGAGAGACTCCTATCTTTAAGGATTATTCTAAAACTATTTCTTACTGCTTATGAAACAACAATTGTTAGTTGTGGCATTGCTGGCCGGAACCCTGGTCACTGCCCAACAGAGAGATTCCGTCTTCAATGGGGGCGGAGCCAGAACCGCGCAGGGCGCTGGTTTCGGTCAGGGTGCCGTTAGACCGGGCCCCCGTCCTTACCGTGATGTGATCACAGATAAAGCTGTGTCCAAAAAAGGCATGTTTACGGTACATAAGGTAGATGACCGCTATTATTTTGAAATCACCAATGCGATGCTGGGCCGCGAGATCCTGGCCGTTACCCGTTATATCAAAGTGCCTGCCAATGGAGGCGGACGTGGGGTTTACGGTGGTGAAGTAGCTAACCAGCAATCACTGGTATTTGAAAAAGGGCCCAGCAACAATGTATTCCTCCGTGTTATCACACTGGTGAATGCCGCTGACCCTAAAGACGATATCTACAAAGCCGTCAACAATTCCAACCTGAATGCCATCACAGCGGCATTTCCGATTGCCGCTTTCTCCAGAGACAGTGCCGGCGTAGTGATCGAAGTGACTGATTTTTTCAAAGGTGATAACCAGGTGGTAAGCATCAACAGCAGTGTAAAAAGAAGTCTCGGTCTGGCACAGCTTGCCGCAGACAGGTCTTTTATCCAGAAAATAGGCGCTTACCCGATCAACATCGAGATCCGCACCACCAAAACCTACACAGCCAACCCGGCCGGTGGTGGCTTTGGTGCCGTTAGTGTTCCCGGTGCTACCAGCGTTCCTGCTGCCAATGCAGCCGGTGCCGTAACCATGGAACTGAACACTTCTATGCTTTTACTGCCCGAAAAGCCCATGACACCCCGTATCGCCGATAAACGTGTAGGTTTCTTCACAGATGACTATGTATTATTCAGCGATGACCAGCAGAAAGTAGCGAACAAAGAATTTGCGGTTCGCTGGAGACTGGAGCCCAAAGACGAAGATGTAGAAAAATGGAAAAGAGGTGAACTGGTAGAACCCAAAAAACCGATCATTTACTATATCGATCCCGCCACCCCCAAACAATGGAGAAAACACCTGATCCTGGGTGTGAACGACTGGCAGAAAGCTTTTGAGAAAGCCGGTTTCAAAAATGCCATCATGGGTAAAGAATGGCCCGAGAACGATACTACCATGAGCATGGAAGATGCCCGTTATTCCGTGATCCGTTATTTCGCGTCCAGCACGGAAAATGCCTACGGACCGAATGTGCACGATCCCAGAAGCGGTGAGATCCTCGAAAGCCATATCGGCTGGTACCACAACGTAATGAAGCTGGTACACGACTGGTACATGGTACAAACCGCTGCCGTAGATCCCAGGGCACGCAGCATGAAATTTGATGATGATCTGATGGGCGATCTGATCCGTTTTGTTTCTTCTCACGAAGTGGGCCATACACTGGGTCTGCGTCATAACATGGGAAGCAGCAGCAAAACACCGGTTGCCAAACTGCGCGATAAAGCATGGGTAGAAGCCAATGGCCATACCGCTTCTATTATGGACTATGCCCGTTTCAACTATGTGGCACAGCCGGAAGACAATATCAGCAAAGCCGGTCTTTATCCACGTATCGGCGAATACGATCAGTGGGCCATGCAATGGGGTTACGGGTATATTGCCGGTAACAACGAAGAGGAATTGAAGAAGAACAGCAACAAGCTGATCACTGAAACACTGAAAGCCAATCCTCGTACCTGGTTCGGCACCTACGAGTCAGGTAACCAGGCCGATCCAAGAAGCCAGAGCGAAGACCTGAGTGATAATGCAGTAGTTGCCAGCGACTATGGTGTTAAAAACCTGCAGCGCATCCTCGTTAAACTGCCTGAGTGGACCAAAGAAGAAGGCGATCTGAACGAGAATATCGAAACCATGTATGGCCAGTTACTCGGTCAGTTCCGCAGGTACGTAGGACATGTATCCCGCAATATCGGCGGTGTATATGAAACCTTCAAAACTGCCGAGCAGGATGAACCCGTATACGAAGTAACCCCTAAATCCATGCAGCGCGATGCATTGGGCTTCCTGAACAGGCAACTGTTCCAGACTCCCAAATGGCTGATCGACAAAAAAATCTGGGATAAGATCAACCCTCCCGGAAGTGTTGACCCGATCGCTTCTGCACAGGAAGCGGCTTTAGCCGGTCTGCTTTCCGGCGACAGGATGAACCGCATGCAGTATTCTGTGGAACGTTTTGGTGCCGATAAGGCCTACAGCGCGCTTGAAATGATCTCCGAACTGCAGAACGACCTGTTCAGCGAACTAAAATCCAATAAAGCCATTGATGGTTACCGCAGAATGCTCCAGAAAAGTTATGTAGACAAACTGGATAACCTGCTTAATCCACCTGCAATTACCGTTTCAGCTACAATCACTTTCCCTGGTGGTAGTGGCAGGGTTAATCCGTATGCTACCGGCTTTAACAACCGCAGCGATGTATACAGCATTGCCAGAGCGCAACTGGTTCAGTTACGTTCACAGGTAGCTGCTGCTGCAGGTACCGCCAGCGACCGGATGAGCAAGCTTCATTTACAGGACCTGTCTGAAAAAATCAAAAAAGCACTGGATCCTAAATAAATCCGCTTTTATCAGCTAAAAAGTCCCGCCGGTTGGCGGGACTTTTTTATGTGTGCTATTCAGCAATACCGATGCTGTACCTTTGTACAAATGTTGTTTTATGAAACGTTATATATGGATCCTGTTTCTCTTAAGCGGAATAGCAGCCCAGGCACAGAAAAAAAATGAACGCTGGGGTTACCTGAGAGACAGTATCACCCGCGAACCCATTGTATTAGCCAGTATTACCAACCTGAATACCCAAACCACTGTAATGACCAGTGCCAGCGGTCGTTTTAAGATCGAATTACAGGAAAACCAGGTACTTTCTTTTGCGGCAGTGGGATATTATTTTGATACCATTCACTACAACAAACAGTTTCTGTTGCAGGATACCCTGTCTTTATTCCTCTCGCCACTGGCCCATAGTTTAGGTAATGTAACTGTAACCGCAAGGGGATTTAGCCGCTATCAGCTTGACAGTATAGAAAGAAGGAAAGAGTTTTTACAGGACATTGTAGACTATACCATTCCCACCGTTTCCAAAGCCAATTCCGGTGCCGGCATCGCATTGAACCTGGATCGTTTTTCGCGGCATGAAAAGAACAAACGCAAAGCTTTTTCCTTTTTTGAATCCAATGAAAAAGAAGCCTATATCAACTACCGGTTCCCTGCCTCCGTAGTTACACAATACAGTGGTTTAAAAGACGCCGAACTACAACAGTTCATGCAGCAATACAGGCCAACCAGCGAATGGTTACGCAGAAACAGGTCGGAAGAAGATATCAAGTATTATATCAATGAGAAACTGAAGCTGTTTTTTAAGCGGGGATGAGGGGGGCAATCGTGAGTCGTCAGTAGTGAGTAGTGAGTTTTACTTGCATTGTTAATAGATAAGGTACTGCCTCCTCACCACTTACTACTCACGATTCACGTCTCACGATTCACGATTTAGTGAGTAGTGAGTGTTAATGACGACAATGATGGTGTTAGAGGAGTTATGTCCAACTCCCCACTGACTACTCACCACTCACGTCTCACGATGATTACTCGTAACGCAGTGCTACAATGGGATTCAGTTTGGCAGCTTTCATGGCGGGATAGATGCCGGCGGCGAGGCCTACTACGGAGCAGATGACAATGCCGATGATGACCCACATCCAGGGGATCACAAAACCGGTCTTTAATACAATAGAAAAGAGATTCCCTACCAGTACACCAAGGATAATACCGAAGAGAGCTCCCAACAGGCTGATGATCAGGCTTTCGAAAAGAAATTGCTGGCGTACATTCTTGCTTTTACCACCAATGGCTTTGATCAGGCCCACTTCTTTGGTTCGCTCATTTACAGCAACCAGCATAATATTCATCAGACCAATGGCCGCACCGATCAGGGTAATCAATCCAATGGCTCCTGCAGAACCGGTGATGCTGCTGAGGAATCCGATGAACATTTCGGCAAACTTATCGCTGCGCTCGATCACAAAATTAACATCTTCTGCCGGCTCCAGGCGGCGCACATTACGGAATACGGAAGTTGCTTCATCTGAAGCCACTTCCAGCTCATTCACATTACCCACCATCACACCTACGAGATAAGAAGGATTGGCATTTTCGAAACGGCGGATATTGGTGTAAGACGTAAGGATCACATCATCCTGGCGCATCATAGCGCTGGAACCTTTGCTTTTTAAAAGACCAATAACCCGGTAAGGCAGGCTGCCTACGCGGATGATTTTATCGATGCATTTCTCGGGCCTATCGCCGAATAATTTAGTAGCTACATTGCTTCCCAGCAAACAAACACTTCGGCCGCTCTCTACATCGAGGCTGTTCAGGTTACGACCCAGCTCAATTGAATAGCCGTTTACAGGAAGATAGTTTTCATCACCACCCATCAGTGTGATCTGCGGATTGGTTTTTTTATCGCCATAATGCACTTCCTGCGCACCCGGACCCCGACGGTAAATACTTACCTGTGCGCCCGGGTAAACAAAGTTCTTTTTGAAATATTCGGCTTCCTCTTTCCGGATAGGTTTATCCAGTTTCGATTTTTTTTCGCGGAGGCCTCTCTTGGTTTTGGTAACACCATTGTTCCTGCCACCGCCCATTCTTACCCTTGAATCTTTGTAACGGATACTGAAGGCATTGGCTCCCATGGAAGAAAAGCTCTCTTTCAGGCTCTGGTTCATAGCTTCAATAGCGGTAATGATACCGATCAATGCCATGATCCCGAAGGCAATAATAGCCACGGTAATACCCGTACGCAGTTTATTACTGCGAACAGTGCGCCAGGCCAGTGTAAAGGAATCCAGGGTAGTCATGCAGTTCAGGTTACGTCAACAATACAACCTCATAAAGATAATTGAGATTGGCGAACCGCCCCCTACCCGATGAAGAAATGTGAGGAACGGTTAAAAATAGAACCAGTTAAGCACCAGTGAAGGGAAGATCCCGAACAGGATCACCAGTGCTGCCACCAGAAGCAGCCCCAGTTTGAAGCCACCGGTTACCCCTTCTGTTTCCGGTTCGCCGTCTTTAAAGTACATAGACTGGATTACACGGAAATAGTAGTAAGCACTTACCGCGGCAAATAATACCGCTACAATCACCAGCCATAAAGCCCCTCCGGCTTTTACCACCGATGCCAGCATATAGTATTTGGCAAAAAAGCCGGCGGTTAAGGGAATACCTGCCAGCGACAGCAGACAGATAGCCGTGGAGAATGCCAGTACCGGCTGGGTCTGGGCCAGTCCGTTAAAGCCTTCAAACGTATAATCTTTCATTTTGATCAGTACGGCAAAGATCCCGATGGTAGCCAGGCTATAGGCAACGGCATACAGCAGGATTCCTTCTCTCGCCAGATCGTTGGCACTGTACAGGGCAAACAACATGAAACCGGCCTGTGCAATACTGGAATAAGACAGCATCCGTTTCACACTCTGCTGAAACACAGCGGTGATATTACCCACCAGTAAGGTTGCGATGATCACAAAAGCCAGTAATAATTTCCAGGTAGGGCCTAAGAGTTCAGTATGCTGATCGAACAAGCGGATAAACGCGATAAAACCAGCGGCTTTCACAATGGTAGCCATGAAGGATGTGAATACGCTGGGGGCACCATCGTATACATCGGGTGTCCAGAAATGGAAAGGAGCGGCAGAAACCTTAAAACACATCGACACAAATAACAGGATCATACCCGCAATTTCGAGAAAAGAGGTTTTAGGGATCAGTGCGCTGGAAGCAAGTGATTTACTTTCTCCCATAATAAAACTTCCGGTAGCGCCATAGATCAGGGTAATACCCATGAGCATGATACCGGTAGAGAAACAACCCATCAGGAAATATTTGAGGGAGGCTTCATTGCTTTTGAGGTTACGCTTATCGGCACCAGTTAAAATATACAACGGAATAGTAAGGATTTCAATTCCCAGGAACAGCATTAGCAGGCTGTTGAAGCCGGAAAGAATAGATACACCACACAAAACAAAAAAGATCAGCGCATAATATTCTGCCGAATACTGGCTCGTTTTTTCGATGGCTTTCCCACTCAGTAAAACATACACGAGCGTAGCGGCAATGGCAATAGAAGTGAAGTACATCCCGAACTGCTCAAAGTTGAAGAGCTGGAAAGTATCAAAACGGATTACCCAGATCCCATAACTGTTCAGCAGGTTAGCCGCCAGTAATACCAACAGACCTACCACAGCGATAGCCGAATGAACAGCACGGTTCTTGAAAATGATGCCACTGAACATCATCACCACACCCAGTAAAGCAGAAACTATGATTGCATTCATAAAACTTATCTTGAATCCGCAGTATCAGCTGCAGATTGATTTCATTATTAACGATTAGCCAGTATGGCCTGAACAGTATCTTTTGTAAGATCGATCAAGGGCTGCGGATAAACACCCAGCGCTATGATCATAACAGCCAGTACCACCAGCATCCATTGTACATTACCACTGATCTCAGTTGCGTTTTCTGTAACAACGGTTGTATTACCATACAATACTTTCTGTACCATATTCAACGTGTACACGGCTGCCAGAATGATACTGATACCTGCCACCGCCATGATCCATACATTATACTGGAACAAGCCGTTGAACATGAGGAACTCTCCGATAAAAGCATTGGTAAGCGGCAGTGCAATATTGGCAAATGCCATTACCGCCAGCAGAATGGCCAGTACCGGTGCTTTTTGTGCCAGTCCGCCCAGATCAGTGAACTTACGGGTACCGAGCTGTTGTTCAATGGCATCTGCTACGATCCATAAACCGATTACATTGATACCATGGTTGAACATCTGTACCATTACCCCTTCCATGCCCGTAGCATTGTGCGCAAATACAGCGGCACACATGAGTCCGATATGCGCAATAGAGGAGTAAGCGATCAATCGTTTGATATCATCCTGCCGGATGGCGATCAGCGATGCATACAGCATACCGATCACAGAGAAAATAATAATGAGATGCGCAAACTGCTGGGAAGCGTGGGGAAATACCGGTAATAACCAGCGGATCAACGCAAAGATTCCCATTTTTACCATGATCCCGCTCATGATCATCGTAACCGCTGTAGGCGATTGCTCATAAGCATCCGGCTGCCAGGTATGGAAAGGAAATACCGGCATCTTGATCGCGAAAGCGATAAAGAATAACCAGAAGATCACATTCTCCTGTGTAGCGGTTAATTTGATATGATAAAAAGACTGTAAAGCAAATGACTGATCGGCCGACTGGAAATACAGGTACAGGATACCTGCCAGCATCAACAACGAACCGATAAATGTATACACAAAGAATTTGAACGTAACTGCGATCCTTTTTTCGCCGCCCCAGAAAGAACAGAGGAAATAAACAGGGATCAATGCCAGCTCCCAGAAGAAATAAAATACCAATGCATCAGCAGCGAGGAAAACACCGAGTAATCCGGTTTGCGAAAGCAACAGCAAAGCATAAAAACTGGCAGGTTGCTTATAATCATTCTTAGCCGTAGCGATCAGGATGACCGGGAAACTAACCGTGGTCAGTAATACCAGCATCTTACCCATGCCATCGGTAACGAGGCTGAAACGGCTGCCCAGGGCAGGTAACCAGGCTGCATCATAGGAAAGATGCTTTGCAGGCAGGAAATAAATACCGGCAACCGCAACGGCCAGTGTGATCACCGAAGACAGCAGTGCCCAGTTTTTGGCAGCGGTCGTTCCTTTCAGAAAGAACGCAAGCAGACCGGTAATCAATGGGATCAATATGAGTGAAACAGGGATCATATACTTTCTTTATCGCAACAAGCAGTTTAAAATATCTTACTGAAAAAACGGATAATCGTAGCATCATTAAACCAGACGAGGAAGAATACGACCATGGCCAATACCATGATCAGTATATAATTTCCTACCTGGCCACTCTGCACCAGGCGCAACTGGCGCGAGCCATAGCCCACCAGTTTACCTACGCCGTTCACCAGGCCATCAATTCCGCTTTTTTCAATGATGTTCTTGAAAAAACCGGCCAATACATGCAAAGGATTTACCACTACTGCATCATATAATTCATCGATATACCATTTGTTCTCCAGCACTTTGCCCATACCGGCAGATTCTTCGGAGGTAGATGCCTGGTATTTCTTATACCTGTTTACGGCAAACAGGATCACGATAATAATAGCTGCCGTAGAAGCACCCATCATCAGGTATTCCTGTGAGGCTTCGAGATGATGCTGTTCGGCCAGCTTCGCTGATTCGGCAAAAATGGGCGCCAGAAAATGTTCCAGGCTATGCGCATTGGCTGCAAACACTTCGGGTATCCCGATCCATCCGCCTGCCACCGACAATACCGCCAGTGTAATCAGCGGGAAAGTCATCTGCCAGGGACTTTCATGCAGATGATGTTCATGCTCGTGCGTGCCCCTGAACTGTCCGAGGAAGGTTAAGGTATACAAACGGAACATATAGAAAGCAGTTAGTAAAGCACCACCCACCCCCACAAAATAGTACAGCGGATTATGTGCGAAAGCTGCAGTCAGAATTTCATCTTTTGAGAAAAAGCCAGAGAAAGGCGGGATGCCGGCAATAGCGAGACAGCCGAGTAAAAACGTAATATGCGTGATGGGTAAATGTTTTTTCAGGCCGCCCATTTTGCGGATGTCCTGCTCATGGTGCATGGCATGTATTACCGAACCCGCGGCAAGGAACAGAAGGGCCTTGAAAAAAGCATGTGTCATTACGTGAAATACGGCACCGGTATAAGCACCTACTCCCAATCCAAGAAACATATAACCCAACTGGCTAACGGTGGAGTAAGCCAGTACTTTTTTAATGTCGTTTTGTTTTAAAGCAATCGTAGCTGCAAAAATGGCTGTGACCAGACCAATCACCGCCACTACGGTTTGGGTAGCAGGGGCCATGGTGTATAAGATATTACTCCGGGCAATCATGTAAATACCGGCAGTAACCATGGTAGCGGCATGGATCAGGGCAGATACAGGCGTAGGACCC
>SCVK01000227.1 GCA_004297075.1 Chitinophagaceae bacterium | reverse complement strand
ATTGTAATACACACTTCGAGTGAGCAAGAATATTAATAAGGTTTCCGCCGCGGGATTGATCATTGCTTTGGGTATCATCTACGGCGATATCGGTACCTCGCCTTTATACGTTTTAAATGAAATCATTACCGGCCGGCCGATCAGTGAGAAGCTGATCTTAGGAACCCTGTCCTGCATTATCTGGACACTTACCCTCCAAACCACCGTTAAATACGTGATCCTTACCCTCAAAGCCGATAACAAGGGCGAGGGTGGCATTTTCAGCTTATACGCCCTGGTACGCCGCCGCCGCAAGTGGCTGGTCATTCCCGCTATGCTGGGTGGTGCTGCGCTACTGGCCGATGGTATTATTACACCGCCCATCACCGTTACTTCTGCCATTGAAGGTTTGCGGCAGTTACCGAGTTTACGCAACATACAGCAAACCACCATTATCGCCATCGTGATCGGGATCATTTCTGTTTTGTTCTTTATGCAGCAATTCGGAACCGCTTCCATCGGCCGCTTATTCGGTCCCATCATGAGTATCTGGTTTGCCATGCTGGCCGTACTGGGCTGTTCGCATTTAATGGATGATATCGGTATCTTCAAAGCGCTCAATCCTTATTATGCTTTTGAAGTGCTCACCACTTACCCTAAAGGTTTCTGGCTGCTGGGGGCTGTTTTTCTATGTACCACGGGGGCCGAAGCCCTTTACAGCGACCTGGGGCATTGTGGTCGCGCCAATATCCGCATCTCCTGGATCTTTGTAAAAACCTGCCTGATCCTGAATTACCTGGGCCAGGGAGCCTGGCTACTGGCTAACTATAAAGACCAGGTAATACCACCGCATATCATGGCCGATGGGTTTAATCCCTTTATCAGCATCATGCCCCAGTGGTTCAAACTGCCGGGCATTATCATTTCAACCATTGCTGCGGTAATTGCCAGCCAGGCACTGATCTCCGGTTCGTTTACCCTGATCAGTGAAGCCATGCGACTGAACCTCTGGCCCAAAATGAAGATCAATTATCCTACAGAAGAAAAAGGCCAGCTCTATATCCCGGGCATCAGCCTGTTGTTATTTGTGGGTTGTGTGGGCATAGTATTATACTTCCAGAAATCGGCCAATATGGGTGCGGCCTATGGTCTGGCCATTACCATGTGTATGATCAGTACCTCTATCCTCTTTGCCAATTTCCTGGTGAGCAGGCGTGTAAACAAAGGCTGGATCTACCTGTACCTGATCGTGTATTTCTCCATAGAATCTTCCTTCCTCATAGCCAACCTCGAAAAATTCATGCACGGCGGTTATGTGACCCTGGTGGTAGGTGGCGCTTTGTTTGCAGTGATGTATGTCTGGTTCCGCAGCCGTAAGATCAAAAACCGTTACGTGGAATTTGTGCGAATGGAACATTATATACCCATGATCCAGGAGCTGAGCAACGACAAAACCATTCCCAAATATGCCACACACCTGGTATATATGACCAGTGCCAATAATCCGAAAGAGATCGAGCATAAGATCATTTATTCCATCCTCAACAAAAAACCCAAGCGCGCCGATATTTACTGGTTCGTACACGTAGATGTTTTGGATGATCCTTACACCTGCGAATACTCGGTAGAACATATCATCCCCAATGATATTATCCGCGTAGAGTTCCGCTTAGGGTTCCGGGTTGAACAACGTATCAACCTCATGTTCCGTAAAGTGGTACAGGAACTGGTAGACAATAAAGAAGTGAATATTACCAGTCGATATGAAAGTCTTGAAAAGAACAATGTGGTGGGCGATTTCCAGTTTATTGTACTGGAGAAATACCTGAGCCAGGATAACGAACTTCCTTTCCTGGAACGCATTGTGATGAAACTCTATTTCTGGCTGAAAGAGATCAGTCTGGGTGAGGAAAGAGGTTTTGGACTTGACCCCAGCAACGTAACCATTGAAAAATTCCCGCTGATCGTAGCACCGGTGGCCAACCTGAATCTGAAAAGAGTTTACCACGAGGGGCTGGAAGAGGATGAGTTTGCCTAATACAGTACCCGCAACCGGATAGTGCAGCTACCTATTGGGTCTGCTTACGAATAGTATTGGTTTCCATCAATAAAAAACAGAACTTAGGAAACCAAAACACTACGTTTGCTACTGATCTTCCTTTATATCCTTATCGGTTACCTTGCGATGGCCGCAGTAGTGTACCTCGTGCAGGAAAAACTCATTTTCAAACCAGAGAAATTACCGCAGGATTTTGAGTATAAATACGATGCCCCTTTCGAAGAACTGTTTTTCCATATTGCGCCGGGGGTGCATATCAATGGGCTGCATTTCAGGTGTAAAGAACCCAAAGGACTGATCCTCTACTTTCATGGCAATTCCCGAAGCATCAAAGGCTGGGCCAAATACGCCCGCGATTTTTACCGTTATGGGTATGATGTGTTACTGGTAGATTACCGCGGTTTTGGCAAAAGCATCGGTAAAAGAAGTGAGAAAGAAATGCTGGCCGATATGCAGTTTGTGTATGATCGTCTGCGGGAGAAATACGAAGAGCACCACATACTGGTATATGGCCGCAGTATGGGTAGTGGTTTTGCCACCAAGATAGCGGCAGACAATACACCCCGTTACCTGATTCTGGATGCTCCCTATTACAGTTTTATCAAAGTGGTAGAACGGTTCACCCCCTTTCTGCCACACCGATGGTTTTTACGCTACCAGTTGCGCACCGATCAGTGGATCCGTAAAGTGAACTGCCATACGTATATTCTGCATGGCACCCGCGACCGGTTGATCCCCATCCGGCATAGTGAGAAACTGCAGCAACTGAATCCCCATAAGATCACTTTGATCCGGATCCATGGCGGTGGGCATAATAACCTGCCGGTTTTTCCGGAATACCACAATTTCATCCGGGATATATTACAATACTGAGCCTACCTTTGCGGCGTGAAAAACAAACAGAAAATTTTCCGTTGGGTTAAGATCGGGATTGCCATCTATGCGATCCTGGGTATTGCTTTGTATTACCTGCAGGAGAAACTCTTGTTTCATCCGGTGGCCATTCATGCAGACAGCAGTTATCATTTTTCACAACCTTTTACCGAAGCCAATATTCTGCTGGATAAGGAAACACGTTTTAATATCGTACAGTTCCCGCCGGCCGATACGCCTGCCAAAGGCATTGTACTGTACTTTCATGGCAACCGCGAAAATGTGAACCGATACGCAGGTTTTGCCAAAAAATTTACCAGCAAAGGATATGAGGTCTGGATGCCGGATTATCCCGGTTTTGGCAAATCAACCGGCAAACTCACCGAAGCCATCCTGTACGAAGAAGCTTTGCATGTTTATAAACTGGCCAGGGTGAGGTATCAGCCGGAGCAGATCATTCTCTACGGAAAATCCATGGGCACAGGTATTGCGGCAGAGCTGGCTTCTATCCGCGATTGCAAACAGCTGATCCTCGAAACGCCTTATTATAGTCTTAGCTCCGTTACCAGACTGCTTTGCTGGATGTATCCGGTAAACCAGTTACTGCATTTTAAAATGCGTACACATGAATACCTGACAAACGTAACGGCGCCTATAACCATTTTCCATGGCACATCTGATGGTGTGATCCCCTATTTTAATGCGAAAAGATTACAGGCTGTTCTGAAACCCGCCGATCAGTTCATCACGATCAAAGGCGGCTCGCATACTGACCTGAACCGTTTTTCTTTGATGCAGCAAAAATTAGACAGTTTACTTCAGCAATAAAAACCGCGCCTCCGCGCCTTTGCGGGAAAAAATTTTCCGCTTAATACGCCGGTGGATTAATCCCCACCCAGAACTGCAGAAAATCTTCTACCCTGCTATCTACCGGAACACCATTCTGCAATCCCGGTTTCCAGAAAGGCATTTTGCCAATC
>SCVK01000226.1 GCA_004297075.1 Chitinophagaceae bacterium | reverse complement strand
AAACGCAGCAAAGTAACTAATTTTGCAGTCAATCAAATGTTAGAATATGGAGGAAGGAAAGCGTCAGAGACAGGTGGCAGGTGCCCTGCAGGAAGAACTGAATGATATTTTCAGGCGTTTGAACCTGAGTATGATAGATGGCGGCATGGTATCCATTGCCTCCGTTAAAGTAACGCCCGACCTGCTGGAAGCGCGTATTTATGTAAGCCTGTTTCAGGTAAAAGATCCCAAAGCGGTGATGAAAACAATTGAAGCAAGGGCCTGGGAGATCAAAAAAGAACTGGCCGACCGCGTAAAACACCAGTTACGCCGCATACCTGTATTGCATTTCTACCTGGATGATACACTGGATTATGTGTTTAAGATGGAAGAGATTTTTAAACAGATCAAACAAGATAAACCTCCGGGGGAGGGCAATTAACGGATTAGCAAATGACGGATTAGCGGATTAACCAAAAGCCAATCCGTTAATCCGAAATCCATGATCCGCCAATCCGCAATTCTATGAACCTCCTTTTCGCCTGGCGCTATTTCCGGTCAAACAAATCCACCAATGCCATTAATGTAATTGCCTGGATCAGCGTTACCGCCATTGCAGTAGGCAGCGCGGCTTTGATCATTGTGCTGAGTGTATTCAATGGGTTTGAAGACCTGGTAAAAGGATTGTACGCAGATTTTTATGCGGATATACGCGTGGTTCCCGTCCGCGGTAAAACCTTTCATTTTTCGGCCGAACAGATAGCGCAACTCAAGCGCACAAAAGGGGTAGCTGTTGTGAGTTTTGTAGCAGAAGAAAAAGCGGTACTGAGTGGTGCCTTACAAACCATTGTTTCTGTAAAGGGGGTGGATGAACAGTATACAGCTGTGAACCGCATCAACACCACCGAACATATTCCCCGGGGAAAATTTGAACTGGGTACCACTGCCGAACCCAAACTGGTAGTGGGGGCCGGCATCGAGAATGCGGCAGGCATTGATGTTGAAAAGCCCATTTATACTGCTACTATTTACCTGCCCAACCGGCAGGCGGCCCGGTTATCAGCCGATGATGGATTGAATGCATTCAGTATTGCACCCGCCGGCACGTTTATGGTGCAGCAGGATTTTGATAACAAATATGTATTCACCGACCTCGGTTTTGTAAAATATATGCTGAACATGGATGCCGACGAATTCAGCGCCATAGAAATCAAAATTACCGGCGATCCCAATGGAGTAAAAAAACAGTTACAGGTATTGCTGGGTAAAGAACTGCTGGTGGAAACAAGATATGAACAGAACAAAAGTCTGTACGCCGTTATGCAGGTAGAGAAATGGGTGATCTATGGTATTCTTTCATTGATACTGGTAGTAGCGGCTTTTAATATGATTGGTGCACTGACCATGCTGGTGCTCGAAAAACAAAAAGACATTGCTGTACTCAAAGCCATGGGCGCCAATGAACAAAGAGTGCAGCGCATTTTTCTGAGCGAGGGTGTATTGCTGGCTACCCTGGGTGGTGGTGGTGGTATCTTACTCGCTACATTCATCTGCTGGTTGCAGATCCGTTTTCATCTCATCAAATTGGGAGGTAACACATTTATCATCGATTATTATCCCGTTAAAATGGTGCCAGGCGATTTTGTACTGGTCATCGCTACCATTGCTCTTATCGCTATTCTCGCAGCATGGATCCCTTCCCGCAAAGCGGGACAACAATTGTTCTCCTTAAAAAGTTAACCCACTGCGCCTCCGCGCCTTTGCGAGCAAAATTTTCCCGCAAAGGCGCTAAGGCGCAAAGAAAAAGTCATCACGGTGTGTGATGACTTTTTACATATGTTCAGTAAGAAATATGACTAGTAGTCTCCCAGTGTTTCTGGTAACTGCGCCAGTGCTTTGGCCAACTGCTCATCATTAGGGGCAATGCCATGCCATTCGTGACTGCCTTCCATAAAATCAACCCCTTTACCCATCGCTGTTTTCATCAGGATGCAGATGGGTTTTCCCTGGCCGGTCATTGATTTGGCTTTGTTGAGAATGGTAACGGTATCGTCCATATCATTTCCGTTCATTTCCAGAACGGTCCAGCCAAATGCTTCAAATTTGGCGCGCAGATTACCGAGCGACATTACTTTTTCGGTAGGCCCGTCGATCTGTTGTCCGTTCCAGTCAATGGTAGCGATCAGGTTATCTACTTTATTATGAGCCGCAAACATGATAGCTTCCCAGTTCTGGCCTTCATCCAGCTCACCATCCCCTGCCAAAGAAAACACAAGGTGGTTATCGCCGTTGATCTTTTTGGTAAGCGCTGCGCCGATGGCAACACTCATACCCTGGCCCAGTGAACCACTGGCAATACGTACGCCAGGTAAATGTTCGTGGGTGGTTGGGTGACCCTGTAAACGGGTATTCAGTTTACGGAAACTGGCCAGCTCCTTCACGTCAAAATAACCGGAACGGGCAAGGGCGGAATAGAATACGGGAGAGATATGTCCGTTGGAGAGAAAGAACAGGTCTTCATTTTTACCATCCATTGAAAAATTGGTATCATGTTTCATGATATGAAAATAGAGGGCGGCCAGGTAATCGGCACAACCCAGGGATCCACCGGGGTGTCCGCTCTGTACACCATGTACCATTCTTACAATATCGCGCCTCATCTGGGTGGCGATGTCTTTTAACTCCTGTATACTTGCCATAACGGTTTTAATTATGGGTGCGAAGATAGGGGGAAAATATAAGTCTGGAGTTGGGAGTCTGGAGTTAGGAGTGGGGTTTTTTGGGGCAACTCCAGACTCCTAACTCCAGACTCCTAACTATTCATTATTTTCGCCACACTTTAAACACTTTGTTATGTCGGAAGAATTAGATATGATCATTGCAGAGGCCGAAGATGGCATGAAAAAAGCCATCGGACACCTGGAAACGGAATTGACCCGCATCCGGGCCGGTAAAGCCAATCCTACCATGCTGGATGGGGTAAATGTGGAATATTACGGGGCACCCACGCCTATTGCCCAGGTAGCCAATGTGAGTGTGCTGGATGCCAGAACCATCAGTATACAGCCATGGGAAAAGAATATGTTACAGGCTATTGAAAAAGCCATTATGCAGGCCAATATCGGCATCACACCTCAGAATGATGGGGTGCAGCTGCGCTTGTTCCTGCCACCATTGACCGAAGAAAGAAGAAAGGAACTGGTGAAAAAATCAAGCGGTGAGGGCGAAAATTCAAAGGTAGCCATCCGCAGCATCCGCAGGGATGCCATTGAACAGGTGAAAAAACTGCAGAAAGACGGCCTGAGCGAAGATGCGGCCAAAGACGGCGAAAAAACCATCCAGGAATTAACCGATAAATACAGTTCATTGGTAGAAAAACACCTGGCTGTAAAAGAGAAGGAAATTATGACGGTGTAATAGTTACAGGTTTCAGGTTACCAGTTACCAGTAACCTGAAACCCGTAACCTGTAACCTCCAACTATTCCTCCCCCTCCCTGATCAACTGCGGGAACCCGTATTTCTCCGACTTCTCATTAAATGTCTGAATGATTGCCTGCTCCAGCGAAATGTCAAGCAGCGATGCCAGCAGGTCAAGATAAATGGCAATACCGCCGATCTCTTCCTGCAGCATTTCTTTGGTAATATCTTTTGCGGTATAACTGCTTCCGCCATCCACACCGCCCATGGCAACCCTTTGCGTTTTCTTGATCATATTACAGAGTTCGCCCAATTCACCGGCAACGGCGGTGGTCCAGTAGGTAATGGGTTGGTTATCGTAGGTTTTAAAACCTTCTTTGGCTCTTTGTACATTCAGTTCCCTGAACTTTTCGAGGTCAAGTTTCATACAATTGGTTTAGGAGTGATGCGGAGCTTTATTTTTTGTTAACGAGGTAAACGCCCACCAATATAATACCCAGGCAGCCAACCTGCAGCAGGGTAATGGTTTCTCCTCCCCATAAGCCCCAGAGCACGGCAATAAAAGGGATGCCATAAGTGACCATGGAAGCGAAGAGGGTGCCTGCCCGTTTCACCAGCATATAAAAAAGGATCGAAGCAATGGCGGTACCGCATACGCCCAATACAACAGAAGCCAGTGTAGAGATGATGAATGCTGTTTGCAGCAGTGGCAGGGCAAAGTAGCCGGTAACATATAAAATGACCAGGGTGGGTATGATCAGGAATACAAAAGCCAGCGAAGCGATATTGAGCGAGCCCACGCCCTGCATATGCCGTCCCACCATGTTTACATTGATACCGTAAAAAACAGTGGCCAGTAAAACCAGCAGTGAATAAGAAAAATCTTCAAAACGGAAATCGCCTTTGGGGGCGATGAGTAAACACAGGCCGATAAAGCCCACCAGTACACCAATGATCTTACGTCTGCCTGCCTTCAGTTGGAAGAAGGCAATCCCTATGATGATCGTAAACAGGGGCGTTAAGGCATTCATGATCCCGGCCAGCGAACTGTCGATCCGGGTTTCTGCAACACAAAAAAGATAAGCCGGAAAAAAGCTGCCCAGCAGTCCGGAGAGGATCACCAGTAATAGTTTTTCTTTTGGTACCTGTGCCAATGCTTTACGGGCAAAAGGAATCAGTACCACCCCTGCACTCAGGATCCGGAGAGAAGCTACATGATAAGGGCTGAGGGTTTTCATCCCCTCCTTCATCAGGATAAAGGAGCTGCCCCAGATCAGGGAAAGAATGGTAAATAATGACCAGTTGATAAGTTTGTCTCTCAAGGCAGCATGAATTTGTTCAAAGTTGGTGTTTTTACAAAAGCAAAGGAATAAATTTATGTAAACGTAATTCTATGCCTGCCATCAAACTCAGTAAACTTTCTACCCGCGCACCCAAAGGATGGAGCAAGGAAAAGACCAAAGCCAAAACAACTGCTTTACTGGCCGAACTGGACGATCTGCAGAACCTGCTCTTTGCCCAATCCAAACATGCGGTACTGATCGTGATCCAGGGTATGGATGCCAGTGGTAAGGACGGATTGATCAGGGAAGTACTGGGCAAACTGAATCCGCAGGGAGTATGGGTACGTTCTTTCAAAGCACCTACTCCCGAAGAGTTATCCCATGATTTTTTATGGCGGATACATAAATACACACCACCCAAGGGTGTGATCCAGATCTTTAACCGTTCACATTATGAAGATATCCTGGTTACGCGGGTGCATCAATGGTGCAGCGATAAACTGGCGGTAGAGCGGATGAAAGCGATCAATGATTTTGAAGACCTGCTGGTAAAACATAACCATACACATATCCTCAAATTTTACCTGCATGTATCGCCAGAAGAACAGCAGCTTCGTTTGCAGGAGCGGATCAAAGACCCCAAAAAACAATGGAAATACAACGAAAAAGATTTTGAAGAGGCCAAATTATGGGGGCTGTATATGAAGATGTATGAAGATTGTTTTACACATTGCAACAAGATTCCCTGGCATATCATTCCGGCCGATCAGAACTGGTACAAGGAATACCTGGTGGCCAGGGCCCTGCACAGCCTGCTCAGCTCTCTGAAGATGCAATATCCGGGATTGAAGAAATAGCTTTGACGATTCGGTTGTTTGTAGTATTTTAAATCACTAAAAACTGATATATGGGCATGATGAAAGAATTCAAAGAGTTTGCCATGAAAGGTAACCTGGTAGATATTGCCGTTGCCTTTGTAATGGGAGCCTCTTTTGGCAAAATTGTTACTTCTTTTGTGGATGGGATTGTAATGCCATTGGTGGGCATGCTTACCGGTGGTGTTAACTTTAATGATAAAGTGCTGGTGTTAAAAGCGGGCATGGCTGAGGTAAAAGATGCGGCCGGAACCGTTGTTACACCCGCCGTAGCGGAAGTGGCCGTTAAATATGGTGCTTTCATCACTAACCTGTTCGATTTTATCGTGGTCGCTTTTTCCGTATTCCTCGTTATCAAAGCCATCAATAAGATGAAAAAGGAGGAACCCAGCAAACCCGCCGCTCCGCCAGAACCTTCCAATGCCGACAAATTACTGGCCGAGATCAGGGATTCGCTGAAAAGAGCGGAAACGAAGGAATAGGATAGTTAGGAGTTGGGAGTCAGGATTCTGGAGTTGTTATGAATAGCGTAACTCCAGACCCCTGACTCCCAACTCCAGACTTTTCACTCCCTCGTGGATAACTATTACCCATTCACTGCCCGTTTTATCCCGTATTCGGTTTTCTTTGCAGCTAAAGCTTTTGACCCGTGAATAATGTGAGTTACCAGATCAAGTTGGACCAGTTTGAGGGCCCCTTTGACCTGCTGTTGTTTTTTATTGAGCGAGATGAGTTGGATATCTACAATATTCCTATCACCAAGATCATCAACGATTTCCTGGATTTTATACACCAGGGAGAGAAACTGAATATTGAACTGAGCAGTGAGTTTATCCTCTTCGTATCTACCCTGATGCGGATCAAGGCAAGGTTATTATTGCCACGCAAGGAGATTGATGCGCAGGGTAACGAGATAGATCCGCGACAGGAACTGATAGATAAGATCCTCGAATACAAACGCTTCAAGGAAGCCGCCGCAAAAATGGCCGAAATGGAAGCAGAGCGGATGCTGATGATCAAACGCGGTAACCTGCAGCGCGAGATCTCAATGATTGGCGAAGAAGCTTCGGAAGGTACCGAGATCCAGAACATTACCCTCTTTAAGCTGATGAAGGCTTTTGAGAAAGTAATGTTACGCGTTCAGCAACGCCAGAACAAACCGGTACATACCGTGGTGCGGTACAATTACACCATGGAAGGCAGCCGCGATTATATGCTGGGTTTTGTGCAGAAAGAAAAAACGGTTTCTTTTGAAAAAGTATTTGAAGTTTGCCAGGACAGGATCCACGCCCTGTTCTTATTCCTCTCCCTGCTGGAACTGTCTCAGCAGAAATTCATGAAACTGCTGGTAGGACAGGGAATGAACAACTTTATTGTAGAATGGAACGAACACCGCGAAGAAGACCTGGAAGCCGAAGGCAATGTAGGTGATGCTGATATTATCGGCGAAACGGCAACACCGGATGATATGGCAGATAATGTTGAGGACAATTCTTTACCGGAAGAATAAATGAATACTCCACGTAACTAAGAACATAAAAAAAACGGCTCAGATCTGAGCCGTTTTTTTATGCTGTATGCAGCCGCTTATCCGGCGATAGCAGTGCTTACCGTTATTTTTTCTTTCATCAATTCTCTTACCGCATCTGCAATACCCTGTGCATCATAGGCACATTCGCGGTGCAGTTCTTTGGGGGTACCATGTTCCACCAGTCTGTCGGGAATACCAAGGATCTTTACATCGGCCTTGTACCCGTGCTGGTTCATGAACTCGAGTATGGCACTGCCGAATCCGCCTACTACCGTGCCATCTTCCACCGTTACAATTTTGCTGTATTTGCGGAAAGCTTCGTGTAAGAGGTCCTCATCTATCGGTTTAACAAAACGCAGGTCGTAATGTGCAGGGTTAATGCCCTGTGTTCTCAGTTCGCGGATGGCTGCCTGGGCAAAATTACCCGGATGCCCAAAACTCAGGATGGCGATCTCTTCTCCGTCTTTTAATTTTCTTCCCTTACCGATCGGTAATTCTTCAAAAGCAGTTCTCCATTCCGGCATAGTGCCTTCGCCCCTTGGGTAACGGATCACAAACGGATAGGTATTTTTTTCCAGCTGAGCGGTATACATCAGGTTACGCAATTCCTGTTCATTCATCGGTGCACTGATCACCATATTGGGGATGCAGCGCATATACGGAATATCATAACAGCCATGGTGCGTAGGTCCGTCTTCGCCCACCAGACCGGCACGGTCCAGGCAGAATACCACGGGCAATTTCTGTATGGCCACATCATGCACCACCTGGTCGTAGGCCCTTTGCATGAAGGAAGAATAGATATTGCAGAATACACGTAGTCCCTGGGTAGCCAGTCCGGCACTTACGGTTACAGCATGCTGTTCGCAGATACCTACATCAAAAGCGCGGTTGGGCATTTTATCCATCATGAATTTCAGCGAAGAACCACTGGGCATGGCGGGTGTAACTCCCATGATGCTGCGGTTCATTTCGGCCAGTTCTATCATGGTATGGCCAAATACATCCTGGTATTTGGGTGGTTGCGGACTATCGATCTTTTTCTTGAAGATCTCACCGGTTACTTTATCAAACAGGCCGGGTGCGTGCCATTTGGTCTGGTCTTTTTCGGCCAGCGAATAACCTTTTCCTTTTACGGTTACGATGTGTAACAATTTCGGGCCGGGGATCTTTTTCAGGTCGTTGAGGGTATCTACCAGTTTGGTGATATTGTGTCCGTCTATTGGTCCGAAATAACGGATCTGTAATGCTTCGAATAAGTTACTGCTTTTGGTTACCACGCTTTTGAGGCTGCCTTCCAGTTTACTCGCCATTTCGCGGGTAAAATTCTTGCCTACGGGTAGTTTGCCCATCAGGTTCCAGATCTCATCGCGCATTTTGTTATAGGTGGGCGAGGTGCTGATATCTGTTAAGTATTCTTTCAGAGCACCCACATTGGGGTCGATGCTCATGCAGTTATCGTTCAGGATAATGAGTACATCGCTATCGGCCACACCCGCATGGTTCATGGCTTCGAAAGCCATGCCGGCCGTCAGGGAGCCATCGCCGATCACGGCTACGGATTTCCGGTTTTCTCCCTTGTATCTGGCAGCAATGGCCATACCGAGGGCGGCTGAGATGGAGGTGGAAGAGTGCCCAACCCCGAATGTATCATATTCGCTCTCGCTGCGTTTGGGAAAACCGCTCAGGCCCTTGTATTTGCGGTTGGTAACAAAATTATCCCTCCGGCCGGTCAGGATCTTATGGCCGTAAGCCTGATGGCCCACGTCCCATACCAATTGATCATAAGGCGTATTGTATACGTAGTGAAGGGCCACAGACAGTTCTACCACGCCCAAACTGGCTGCAAAATGGCCACCATGCACGCTTACCACATCTACAATGTACTGGCGAAGCTCATCGCAAACCTGGTGTAACTGCTCGCGGCTGAGTTTTTTGAGGTCGTTTGGGTTGTTAACCGATTGTAATAAAGGACCGGCGTTTATCTGCATGCAGATGGGTTTTAAGATGTAAAAATAGGCTTTTCCTGCTTAAGCAAGTAGCCACCCTGGTATAGAAACATAGAACAAACCCGATGGTTCGGCGGTAGAAAACATTAATTTCTGCCAAACAGAGGCAGATTTTGCCATTAATCAAATTTCGGGGTGTTTGGGGCTGTGTTTCCCTCTATATTTGTTCCAACATGAGAAGTAAATCTTCATTATACTGGACTTGCCAGTTAGGTGGCTGGTTGTTCTATGGGTTAACCATGGTGTTCTTTGCATTCATTTTCGAGAACAAAACCAACAATATCCTCTACCCCCGGATTGCCATTACTATTCTGATCGGCTTAACTTTTACGCATTTACTGCGCGAGCTGATTGTACGGTTAAAACTGCGTCCGCCCATACAGGTACAGAAATGGTGGTTATTGATTATCACTGTGTTAAGTATCATTATCCTCTTCAACCTGGCCAATAGTGCCATTGTGGAGTTCCTGAAAATGTATGATCCCAAGATCAAGGTATCGGTAGAAAAACGATTCCTCTATAACCTGATCCTCGATTCTCCCCTTGTTTTAGTTTGGTTTTCTGCGTATTATATATGGCATTATGTTGATCTGGGTTCTAAAACCGAGATCCAGAAAGCTCGTTTGGAAAGCCTGGTAAAAGAGCTTGAGCTGAAAACCATCAAATCGCATATCAATCCCCATTTTATATTCAATGCCCTTAACAGCATCCGTGCCCTGGTAGATGAGAACCCGGAAAGGGCACGTACGGCTATTACCGAGCTGAGCAATATCCTGCGCAGCAGTATGCAGGCCGAGAAAATGGAAACCGTACCTTTTGAGCGGGAACTGAATATTGTAAAAGACTACCTGGCACTGGAGCATATCCGTTTTGAAGACCGGTTACAGATTGAATATGATATTGACGAGGATACCCTTGACCAGCCGGTTCCGCCCATGATGTTGCAGACGCTGGTAGAGAATGCCATTAAACATGGTATTGGTAAACAGAAGGGTGGTGGACTGATCCGCGTGATCTCTGATTACCGCGATAACCACCATGAACTGATTGTTCAGAACACAGGCAGGTTGGATGATACGGGCAATGGTGACGGGTTTGGCATCAGCAGCACCCGTAACAGGCTGAAACTCTTATTTGGTGGCAAATCTTCTTTCGAAATCCGAAATACGGGGGAGAATATGGTAGAAGCCAGCGTAAAAATGCCTGTACAGGAATTGCATTCTTAAATTCTATTCATAAATTAGTAGTATGGCAATCAAAGCAATTATTATTGATGATGAAAGGCTGGCACGCAACGAGTTAAAAAAACTGTTGCAGGACCATGCAGATATTGAAGTGATCGAGGAAGCGGCGAATGTGGATGATGGTATTGAGAAAATTGAAACGCTGAACCCGGATCTTATTTTCCTGGATATCCAGATGCCCGGCAAAACCGGTTTCGACCTCTTGGCCGAAGTGGAAAAAGCACCCAAAGTGATCTTTACCACCGCATACGATGAATACGCCATCAAGGCCTTCGAAGTAAATGCACTGGATTACCTGTTAAAACCGATCGAACCCAAACGGTTGGCAGATGCCATTCAGAAACTGCAGGCCGAGATCTTCAAAGAGAACGTGGGCATTAACGGAATGAACCGTGGGCCGCTGACCGAATTTGACCAGGTATTTGTAAAAGACGGTGAGCGCTGCTGGTTTGTGAAACTGGGCGAGATCCGCTTGTTTGAAAGCGTGGGTAACTATGCCAAAGTGTTTTTCGGTACGCACAAACCCCTGATCCTGAAATCGCTGAATGCGCTGGAAGAAAGGCTGGACGACAGGATGTTTTTCCGTGCCAACCGCAAACATATCATCAACCTGCGCTGGATCGAAAAAATCGAACCTTATTTTAACGGAGGATTACTGGTAGACCTCAAAGGAGGCGAAAAGATAGAAGTGAGCCGCAGGCAAACGGTGAAATTCAAAGAAATGATGAGTTTATGATACAGGTGCCAAACAGTTGATCTGTTTGGCACTTTTTCTTTCTCAATGGTGTATATTTTTTTTAATTATTAACGGTTTCTTTTTATTGGTCAGGCCGCTTTAGCGTCCCGACCCATCTCAACTATTATGAAAAAAATCTCCTCCCTGCTGGTACTGGTTTCCTTTACCGCCACCGCATTTGCACAAAAGGCAGAAACCATCATCAATGCCAAAGAAGTAGAAAGAATTGAGCGCATACTCTCTGCCGATGATATGCAGGGCCGCCGCGCATTTACGCCCGGGATAGAAAAAGCAGCCGCTTTTATTGCGAACGAGTTTACAGCCATTGGTTTGCAAACCGTGAACAACAGCGGCAGTTACCTGCAGTCTTTTACCATGGTGCGTCCTAAGTTCATCAGCGCCAGCTGCACATTTGATGGGGTTTCAGTTGACACGCGTGATGTAATTGTGTTTACGAGCAAAGAGAACCTGCAGATCAATGAACAATCCGGTTATGAAACCGTAAAGATAGCGGCAGGAGCCAACTTTATGACAGAAGCGCGTAAACATATCAACGCCAATAAAAATCTATTTGTGCTGGTAGATACCAGTTTTGCCAAAACCTATAAAGGACTTACCCGTTTTAAGTCAGAGCTGTATAAATCTGACTACAGTGTGGTATTTGTACTGGCGGCCAAAACCCCTGCCCGTTTTACAGTTGAAGCCAAACACGAATTCACCGAAATGAAACTGGCCAATGTGGTGGGCGTCATTCCCGGTAAAAGCAAAAAGAATGAATATGTGATCTTCTCCGGCCACTACGATCACCTGGGTGTGATGGGTAAAGACCGCCAGGGCAATGTATTAACAGATTCTATTTTCAATGGAGCCAATGATGATGCTGCCGGAACCACGGCGGTGATCATGCTGGCCAAATATTTCAAGGAACTGAAAAATAATGAGCGCACACTGATCTTTGCCGCATTTACGGCGGAAGAAGTAGGCGGTTTTGGTGCTACGTATTTTTCAAAACAGTATAATCCGGAAGAAGTAAAAGCCATGTTCAATATCGAAATGATCGGTACCGAAAGTAAATGGGGCAGGAACTCGGCCTATATTACCGGCTATGAAAAAACCGATATGGGAAAGATCCTGCAGGGTAACCTGGAAGGAACCGGTTTTACTTTTTATCCTGACCCGTATACCACACAGAATCTGTTTTACCGCTCAGACAATGCCACCCTGGCAAGACTGGGCGTACCCGCCCATACCATTTCCACTTCCAAAATGGACAGCGAACCCAATTACCACAAAGCGAGTGATGAGATCGGCACCCTGGATATGGAGAACATGGCTATGATCATCAAAGCCATTGCTCTGAGCTCGAAGGGAATTGTGAGTGGAAAAGAAACACCTTCGAGGGTAGATACGTCGAGCCTGCGATGATCGGGTGAGTGGTGAGTAGTCAGTAGTGAGGTGTGAATCGCGTGATACGTGAATCGTCAATCGTGAATGGTCAATAGTGAATAGGGGGAAAGAGAAAGGGTTGGAACTGAACATACTTGTTCGATTCCAACCCTTTTTTATAGTATTATTTTCTAATTACTAACTACTCACCACTAACTACTCACCACTGACGACTCACGATTGACGACTAACGACTGACGATTCACGCCTCACGCACTCACCGGCACACTATGCACCGCGTTGCTGATCTCTTTGATAAGGGAAGGATCTTTTTCGATGGCATTACCTACCACGATCACATCGGCTCCTGCTTTACAGTTGCGGTAAGCTTTTTCGGGTTCGGTGATACCGCCGCCGATGATAAGGGGGATTTCTATGTTACGGGCCACTTTTTCGATCATGGTTTCGGTGATGGGGCGTTTGGCGCCACTGCCTGCATCCATGTATATGAGCTTCATGCCGAGCATTTCTCCCGCCATGGCGGTACACATGGCAATTTCATTTTTATCGGCCGGAATGGGGGTCGCATTCGAAATATAGGACACTGTGGTGGGT
>SCVK01000225.1 GCA_004297075.1 Chitinophagaceae bacterium | reverse complement strand
CGATGGCGGCAACGGTGCCATTTTCATTGGCTCCAAAGGCAAAATGATCTGTGGTACCTATGGTATGTACCCTAACCTGTTACCTACTTCCCGCACCAAAGAAACCACTGTACCACAAACCGTGGCCCGTGTTCCCAAGGGCGATGCAGGTCACTATGCTGCATGGGTAGAAGGCGCTATTGCCGGATATGGTTCTGAGAAAGCCAAAAACCTCAGTTCCAATTTTGATATTGCCGGACCGTTAACAGAGAGTGTATTAATGGGTAACCTCGCTATCCGCAGTTATAATATCGTGAAAAAAGATGATAAAGGCCGTAACACTTACCCTGGCCGCAACATCAAACTCATGTGGGATGGCCCGAATATGCGCATCACCAACTTCGACGAAGCCAACCAGTTTGTGAAGAGAACGTATAGAGAAGGGTGGAGTTTAGGAGTGTAATTATGCTTAGATGACTATCTTAATAAGGAAAGCGGCTCATGTAATATGAGCCGCTTTTTTTGAATATCAAATACCGAATCCTTCCTTCGGCATTTCCCGCCATGGCGGGATTCGATATTCCCTATTCTCTTTTCACCGCGGAGGCGGGGAGTTTTCGCAGAGAAAATCTCTGCGCAACCTCTGCCTCTCTGCGGCTCTGCGGTGAAAAGAGCCATAAAAAAACTGCGGCCCTCAACGAACCGCAGCTTCTATTCAAATTGCTTATAAAGTAACTATTACCTAATACGAAAAGCCTTTCATATACTTCGCATCCGCTTCCGCACTGGCCAGCGGGTTACTGCCGGTAAAAGCTTCCTGCTCTACAATATGATATTTCAGGCCTTTGCTTTCTCCTACTTTCAGGATAGAAGCAAAATCGATCGTACCCTTACCAATCTGCACAGACTCATGACCTTCTCTACCATTCGTTTTGGCCAGGTCTTTAACATGGCAGAGTCTGAACCGACCGGGGTGTTTGCTGAACCAGGCTTTCGGATCTTCGCCTGCAGCTACTACCCAGTAAATATCCATTTCAAAATCTACCAGGTTTTTATCGGTCAGGTTCATCATCACTTCCTGCGGCACTTCACCATTTACAGGTTTGAAAGAATAATCATGGTTATGATACGCAAAACGGATCCCGTTTTTCCGGCAGATCTCACCTGATTTATTAAACTCATCGGCAAACTTTTTGTAATCGTCTATCGATTTCTGCGGCCCTTTGTACGGACAGATCAGGTATTTCATCCCGATGGCTGCAGCTTCGGCGGCCTTACGCTCAAAGTCTACCGTGTTATTACAGTGAGCCGAAACAATATTCAGGTTCAGATCATCCATATACTTTTTAAACTCGGTGTTTTTCATACCCCAGAAAATGCCTTTCTGCCCTTCAAAACTTTCAATCATCGTATAGCCATACGATGATATTTTTTTCAAGGTTTCTTTGGCATTGGCACCCATATCTTCTTTCACCGTCCATAACTGGATACCGAAAGAAGACAGTTTCTTATACGGTGCCAACCCGTTCAGCAAAGAAGATTTTCCTGCAAAAGGCAGCGATAACCCCAAAGCGGCAAAAGTACTGTTGCGTAAAAAATCACGCCTGTTAGTAGACATATTCTAAGCTTTATATGATAATAAAACCGCCTCGCATTACACGTGAGCCGTGAATCGTGAGTCGTGAGTGATAATAACCTAACTGGTACATACAAACCGTATGCCCAATTATTAATTACTAATTACTAATTGTTAATTAACTATGTTGCCCAGGCCTTATCACCTTTCTTGTAATCGATACAACCTTCGTATTTTCCCGGCACCGCTACATAACGCAACGCTTTGGTAGCACCTACTTCTGAAGTAAAGAAGCCCGTGAGGGTCAGTTCTTTCATCATACGGAAATAATGATTGGGCTGGTCGTCTTTTTTGGTTTTCTGGTATTCTTTCTGCTCTTTGTCCAGCTCTACCAGCAATCCATGGCGCTGCTCGGCAGTGCTTTCCATGAACGACTTGCCATTTTTTGTTTTACTGGCTTCGTCCAGCTTGGCCATGCCTTCCATGAAGATCTTCTGGTCTTTTTCTTCGTAGCAGTCTCTCACCATCACCGTCATAAACTCGCCCACTTTGGCCGCTTTGGCGCCGGGTGTGCTGGTTGCAGGTAAAATAGTTTCCGCTACTTCATCCAGGAAAGAAATATCAGATGCAGAAAAACTAACGCCAACATCTGTTTTGGTTTTACATCCCGACAGGAATGCTTCGGCACCCAAAATAGTTCCTCCCAGGAGCAGGGCT
>SCVK01000523.1 GCA_004297075.1 Chitinophagaceae bacterium | reverse complement strand
CATTCACCATTGCCCATTCACAAAATTACAATTTATTCCACCGCCGACAAGTTCAGTTCGGCAGCTTTTTGAAGCATAAAAGCGTGTGCCGCATCAAAATCGTTGGGGATCAGTCCATCGAGGATGGCTTCGCGGATGGCATCTTTGATCACACCCACTGTTTTGCCCGGCGACAGCCCGAATTTGGCCATGATCATCTCCCCGGAAATGGGTGGTTGCCAGTTGCGGATTTTGTCATTTTCCTCCACGGCTTCCAGCCGCTGACGCACCAGTTCAAAATTTTTCAGGTACCGTTTTACTTTGTTCGGGTTTTTGCTGGTGATATCCGCTTCGCATAACATCATCAGGTGGTCAATATCTTCGCCCGCATCAAACAGCAAGCGGCGGATGGCGCTGTCGGTGATATTTTCTTTGGTAAGACTGATGGGCCGCAGGTGCAGCATCACCAGTTTCTGTACCATCCGCATCCGTTCATTTAAGGGTAATTTGAGACGGGTAAAGATCTTGGGCACCATTCTCGCCCCTACTACTTCATGGCCGTGAAAGGTCCAGCCATGACCTTCTTCAAACTTTTTGGTGGCGGGTTTACCGATATCATGCAGCAGGGCCGCCCAGCGTAGCCAGAGATCATCCGTGTTCGCTGAAATATTATCGAGCACCTGCAGTGTATGATAGAAATTATCTTTATGCCCTTTCCCATCCACATATTCTGCCCCGTAAAGGTCTACCATCTGCGGAAAGATCAGGGCCAATAGTCCGGAGCGGAACAAGAGGTCCCAACCTACCGAAGGTTTCTCACTGAGCATGATCTTATTCAGTTCATCCGTAATCCTTTCCTGCGAAACAATTTTAATGCGCTGTGCATTATCTGTAATTGCCTGAAAAGTTTCTTCGGCAATCTCAAAATGCAGTTGTGAGGCAAAGCGGATCGCCCGCATCATCCGAAGTGGATCATCACTGAAAGTCTGAACAGGCGCCAGTGGCGTTTGCAAGCGTTTTCTTTCAATATCCCCCAACCCGTCAAATGGATCCACCAGTTTACCGAAATCTGCCTTGTTCAGGCTGATGGCCAGCGCATTGATGGTGAAATCGCGGCGGTTCTGGTCATCTTCCAGGGTACCGGGTACTACTTCGGGTTTGCGGCTCTCCTGGCTGTAACTTTCTTTGCGGGCACCCACAAATTCTATCTCAAAATCATCCAGTTTGATCTGTGCGGTGCCAAAGGTCTTGAAATAGGCCACGGTAGGGCGCGGATGAAAGGCATCGGCCACTTTGTGCGCCAGCTCTATTCCATCGCCCATACAAACAATATCTGCATCCTTGGTGGGCCTACCAATGATCTTATCGCGCACAAACCCACCGATCAGGTAACAGGGAACCGACAACGCATCGGCCGCTCCGGCTATCTTCTCCAATATTGCTAA
>SCVK01000522.1 GCA_004297075.1 Chitinophagaceae bacterium | reverse complement strand
CTCGCCGATGGAACTCGGATGCCGGTTGAACGCGTCCAACATGAAACTCTCCCACGCTATCGGTCAAAGGATGGCTCCGAGCGGCGAGAAAGGCGTTGTCGAAATTGTCGCCATTCGTTCAAAGTGGAGAAGATCATTCTTCCGAGGGGGTGGAAGTCATGGGTGGTGTTCTATTGGACCCGATCGATCGGCGAATCCTGCGTGAGCTGCAGGCCGACGCGACGATCCCGGTCGCCGAGCTGGCCGACCGGGTCGGGCTGTCGCAGACGCCGTGCTGGAAGCGGGTCAAGCGGCTGACCGACGAGGGGGTGATCGAGCGCCGGGTGGCGCTGTTGGCGCGCGAAAAGCTGGACCTGGGCCTGGTGGTGTTCGTCTCGGTCCGCACCAGCCGTCACGACGAGGAGTGGCTGGCGCTGTTCGCCAAGGGCGCGTCGTCGCTGCCCGAGGTGGTCGAGGTCTACCGGCTGGCCGGGGAGACCGACTACCTGCTGAAGGTCGTGGTGTCGGACATCGCGTCCTACGACCGGTTCTACAAGCGCCTGATCGCGACCGCGCCGCTGACCGACGTAAGCTCGGCGTTCGCGATGGAGCAGATCAAGTTCACGACGGCGCTGCCGGTTTAGGGGAGGCGCGCCGTCTGGTTCCTCCCCTCTTGGGGAGGTGGATCGGCGCGTTAGCGCCGAGACGGAGGGGGACTTCTCTCAATGCGGCAGGAGTCAAAGTCCCCCTCAGTCGGCCATGCGGCCGACAGCTCCCCCAGAGGGGGAGCAATTGGGGCGTAGGCGGCTTCTCCTGTCGATGCAGACCCGCTAGGCAGGACGCATGAACCTCTACGAGCTGCTCGCTTCGCGTTTTCCTGCCGATCGGTCCAAGCCGGCGTTCCTGCTGCCGGACGGGGGCGCGATTTCGTATGGGGCGCTGGAGGACGACGTGGCGCGGACGGCGGCGCTGCTGGTCGAGTACGAGGTCGAGCCCGGCGACCGGGTGGCGCTGCAGTCG
>SCVK01000224.1 GCA_004297075.1 Chitinophagaceae bacterium | reverse complement strand
ACTGGGAGAAGCCTGTGATGGTGCGGAAGCAGAGCAGATGATCCATGCCCTGAAACCTGATCTGATCTTTCTCGACATCCAGATGCCTGTATACAATGGATTTGAACTGGTTAACCGGCTGCAGTTTTTTCCAAAAATTATTTTCACAACGGCTTTTGACGAGTTTGCCTTACAGGCTTTTGAAGCCAACGCCATTGATTACCTTTTAAAACCCTATACACTGGAAAGATTCAGCAAAGCGGTTAACAAAGTGCTGCATCAAACCAACCATTCAAAACCACTACAGGCTTTACTGGAAACTCTTGCTGCCAAAACCCATACACCTGTCAGCCACATGTTGCTCGAAAAAGGAAAAGTGCTTGCCAATGTTGCTGTTGAGCAGATCCTCTACCTGGAGGCAGAAAAAGAATATACCCGTGTCATTACTTCAGACAACAGCTATCTGAGCAACCTGGGCATAGCCCAACTCGAAGAGAAACTGGACCCGGATAAGTTTATCCGTATTCACCGGTCGCATATTGTTCATATCGCTTTTATAAAAGAAGTTCGAAAAGAACCCAACAATTACCAGGTAATCATGACCAATGGCAGCGTATTGAATATCGGCAGAACTTATCTGGATCATTTTAGAAAACTGATTCACTGATGCTGTAAACACATTTCCTGTTGTTCGTGGTCATATAGTGTCGTTCGTAGGTTATGCCGGTTACCGGCCCCCGCTGCAGATTATGTTTGCCGGAAAAAATGCGATCCCTACTTTTCAGTTTAGTTCTCTGCTGTTTTTCTGCAGCTTATAGTCAGTTACCGCCCACAAAACCCTGCCTGACACGGGGAGTTGTTTATTCAGGGGGTAAGCCGGTAGCGCAGGCAACCATCACCCTGTTAAGCTTGCCGGATAGCCTTCCGTTGCAAACACAGGCATCGGCCAGCAATGGCAGTTTCCTGTTCAGCAATCTGTGCAATGGCAAACTATTGCGCATCAGTGCCACCGGTTTCGCCAACCAGCTGGTACCTGCACCTGCTGATACTACCCTTGTTATCGTTAACCTCGTACCTGTTACCAAAGAGCTCAATGCTGTTACGGTAAATGCAGAAAGAAGGGCCGTACAATCTTACCCCGACAGAACGGTGATCCGCGTTGACAATACACCCTCTCATGCAGCTTCCAATGCCCTTGATATCCTGGAAAGATCGCCCGGGGTTTCTATCGACAGGGATGGCCAGATCAGCATGCAGGGCAAACAGGGAACCCTGTTGCTGATTGATGGGAAAAAAGTTTATGTAAACGCCCAGGAAGCCGCCAACCTGCTGCGTTCCATTAGTGCGCAGCAGATAGATCATATAGAACTGGTTCCGCAGCCTTCTGCCAAATATGATGCGTCTGGTACGGCCGGATTGATCCATATTCATACCAAATCCGGCAGGAATACAGGTTGGAGCGGCAACAGCAGCCTGGTATTATCGGCAGGTAAATATGCCAGGGCCAGTATGAACAGCACTGTATTTTACCAGCAGCAAAAGATCGCTGCCGCTATCTCGTATGCAACTGGATACACACGCAACTCTTACGAAATTTTTATCTACAGGCTGTACAGAACCGCAGACAACAAAATCGCTACTTTACACAACCAGTATACTTTTAATCCGGTTACCCAGGTACCACACGCTATCCGAACAAATGTTGATTACCGGATAAGCCCTGTAAAAACTATTTCACTACAAGCAACTGCTTATTTCAGTGAGCTTACCGATGGAGGAAAAACCAGCACGCATATTGCTGAACCATTGCGGGGAAAAAGTTTAGGGTCTACGGATTTTAGTAACCGTATCTCCAGGGCCAATTATTCCGGCGGTATCAGCTACCGGCAGCAACTCAATAAAAAAGGTGATGAGTTTAGTATGGATGCAGATTACAGTTATTTCAACAGGTCAAACACACAGACCAACCATAACTATTTATTTGATTCTGTAAATAGCCCTGTAGGTTCACCGTATCTGTTAAGGGGTGATAACCCCTCCCGGATCGATGTGTATTCTGCCAAATTCGATCTTGTGAAAACCGACAATCACCAGTTCAAATGGGAAACAGGTGGTAAAATGAGTTATGTGAATACCAGCAACCGTTCTGATTATGAAAGATATACCGGAACCACCTGGGAGCAGGATGCCCGTTCCAATCATTTCAATTATACAGAAAAGATCATGGCAGCTTATCTGTCTGTGAAAAAAGCAGCCGGCAACTGGAATATCACGGCAGGTGCTAGACTGGAACATACGGTGGCCGATGGTGTACAGTTGCAGAACAACCAAAGCTTCAGCAAACGATACACCAACCTGTTCCCCTCTGTTAGCATAGCAAAAAAGCTGGACAATAACCAGACCCTCTTATTCTCATACAACCGGAGAATCGACCGACCCAATTACCAGGATCTGAATCCATTCCAGTTCATCCTTAACCAGTTCACCTTTCAGCAGGGTAACCCTTTGTTATCGCCACAGTTTACACAGGCTGTTGAAGCAGGCTGGTCTAAAAGAAATTTTTCAGCCAAATACTATTACAGCCAGATCACTGACCTCATCAGCGATAATATTTACCAGGATACGGTATTAAAACTGAGTTTTCAGCAGAAAGATAATGTGGCAATCAAATCGATACATGGCATCAGTATGAACCTGAGCACCCGGGTATGGCAAAAGCTATCCTTATCTTTTTATACCCATGTTTTTTATAACCGCATGCAGGGCACTATTGACCAGGAAACTTTTCGTGTTGAAGCTGTCAGTGGTTCGGCCAATGTAACGGCACAGATTCAGTTACCCAAAAGCTGGAGTGTTGACCTGGCCACTACTTATCAGCACAGAAATTATCTTTCTGCTCTCCTGTACGATAAGGGTTCTGCCAATGTAACCGTTGGCGTAGGAAAACAATTGTTTTCAAACACCTGGAATCTTCGCCTCATTGTACGGGATCCGTTTCTGTGGCAAAGAGTGTATTATACCAGCTATTACAAGGGAGTTGATTTTTCCATCAAACAACTAACAGATAGCCGGCAGATCAGCATCAGCATCTCTTACCGATTCGGGAAAGATACCAACCGTTCTGCTGCCAGAAAAAGCAGTGCGGCAGAAGAACAGGTGAGAGCAGGCGCTACGGGATCCTGAGCCAGTTCAATTTACTTCACAGAAAAGCCACGGGCTCGCAGGCTATATTTAAACAAACACTGTGAACCTGTGGCTTCTTTTTAATCAGCTCTTCATCAATGTTAACGAAGTGCCGTCCCAGGATGGGAACAGTTTTGTATTGTTATTGATCTTCAGATGTCCATTTGCCACCGAGCTGAACACAGAACGGAAATCCGTACTCACCGGCAGGTCGCGGCCATCTTCCAGTTCTGCTTTGGCGAGTGATTTAATGTTGTTGTACACTTTTCCTCCCTGCACATCATTGCCCAATACAAACAAACAACTCGCCCTTCCATGATCGGTACCGCCGGTACCGTTCTGGTGCGCGGTACGACCAAATTCGGTCATCGTCATCACGGTTACCTCATCCTGGTAAGCTTCCATGTCTTTCCAGAATGCGGTGATGCTGTCGCTGAAATCTTTCAGGTTTCTGGCCAATGCACCGTTTACGGTTCCCTGGTTAAAATGGGTATCCCAGCCGCCGCTCTCTGCAAATGCCACTTCCATACCCACATCCATTTTAATCAGTGTAGCGATCTGTTTCAGCGCGTTGCCCAGCGGCGAATTCGGATACACTACGCCATTGGCTGGCTGGTAGTTTTTAATATTGTTCACGTTCAGCATCTTCATCGCATCAAAACTTTCCTTACCGGTTTTACTCAGGATCTGGCTGGAAGTCTGATCGTACAACTGCTCAAAAGATTTAGCAGCTAAATTAGTTGCCAAAGGATTGCCCCGCATCTGTATGGCAAAATCCTGCAGGTTATTGATGGCCAGCGATTCCTGATCGCCATACAAACTTCTCGGTAAAGAACTGGTCAGACTCACCGCACGAAAAGGTGTGCCCTCATGCCCCAGTAAACCCACGGCCCTGTTCAGCCAGCCACTGCTGGTACTCTTGCTGAATGGTGTACCGCTTTCCATATAATCCTGTGCATCAAAATGACTGCGGGTGGTATTTGGACTTCCCACCCCATGCACAATGGCCATGCGACCCTCTGTAAAAAAAGGAGCAAATGCTGCCAGTGAAGGATGTAATCCGAAACGCCCGTCCAGGTCTATCTGTTTACCTTCGGTTGTTGCCGGACTCATATACAAAGTAGGACGCAATGTTTTCAGGTTCGGATCTGCGTACGGACTCACCGCCATCAATCCATCCATGGCCCCGCGCTGAAAAATACAGACCAGCACTTTATTCTTTTTATACGGCAATAAAATCTTGCCGCTATTGGCAGCTCTTGCAATAAAGGTAGGTACCCCACCAAACCCTGCTGCAAACAGCGCCATAGCGCCCGATTTCATAAATGCTCTGCGATTGACCATATGGACTATTTTTTGCGTCTCTGCACCTTTACGGGGAAAATTTGCACGCAAAGGCGCAAAGGCGCGGTTTATTTTCTTTGAAATTCAGGAGAACCAATAATGATGCCGGCCACTTGCGATACGGTATTGGTATTACCAGCAACGTACAGTGTGGTTACCGGCAGGTTCTTTTTACCAAGGGCTTTTTTCTCATTGGCTTTTTCCCGCCTGTTCTTTTTCATCGATATGCCCATCATCTCATCCTGTTGTTCTGTTTGCACATCTACGGTAGCTAATGGATTTAGCTCCGCTGCTTCATTGATCTTCTGTTCCAGGTTGGTATCGCGTACCATGGCGGTAAGGCGGCGGATATTTTCGTCCTGGTTTCTTTCGGGTAACAGGATCTTGCTATAAATAGTCAATGCCGCTTCTGCACTCTCTGGCTCATGGTTATCGTTCAGTGCAGCCAGGTTCAGTTTTACGCCCGGAATTTTACCCGTAGCAAATGCCAACCCGAAATTCATCCGGTTCAGCAGCGATCCGGTATTGATCCAGTATCCCGCACGGTCAGGAAAACCGGTAGGTGCCTGGTAAAA
>SCVK01000223.1 GCA_004297075.1 Chitinophagaceae bacterium | reverse complement strand
AATGCGCAGATGAGCAGCAAACAGCTTCGCGAGATCTGTGTGATCAGTACCGTGGGAGAAAATTTATTGAAGAAAGCGATGGAACGCTTAAACCTAAGTGCCCGTGCCTATGACCGCATCCGCAAAGTGAGCCTCACCATTGCCGACCTGGCAGGCAGTGCAGATATTAAACCCGAACATCTGGCGGAAGCGATACAGTTCAGGAGTCTGGATAGGGAGGGGTGGGCGGGGTAAACTTTTGGAAAGTTTTAAAACTTTCCAAAAGTTAATTAGCAGTTCGGGCTATTCGAAGTTTTAACTATAAACCGTGCCTTTCTCATAGAGCCACCTTCATAATACATTGATCGGCGAAAAAAAACATAGTATTAAAAGGTAAAAAAAATGAATATTTTAAAAACTATTTGGATATTTGCATCCTAAAGTTTTGTCCCCCCTAAAGCTTTATCCCCCAATCTGTCTGAATCATTTTTGCTGCGCTGTTTTCGGCTTGCCTCCGAATGGATAGATATTTCAGTGTGGCAGCAGAATGTTAATGTGCAAATCCCTATGCACAGGACGTAATACTTATAGTATTTGTTGTTGTCTCGAATGGAGGTCACCCAATTCCATTAGGAATATCCGTATGCCCATTCGAAAAATCGCGGCTTTAATCAATTTTTCTAATATTAAAACCATCAACATGGCAGTAGCATTTATCGAACACAGACCGCACGCGTCCAGCGGGCATGTACCCACTTCACACTATGTAATTGTCGCCGACGGCAAAGAAACAGGAGCATTCTCTACTAAGGAGAAAGTAAATAAGAAGCTTGCGCTAAGAGATATAAACCAATCCATGTCGCACGGCAACGACATCTACAAGATCGTGCTTAACCAGCTCATTGGCGAGTAGATTCCTGCTAATGAAAGTCTCCAGGTCAATATAATCTCAGCCATCGAGAACATATTGACACACAAAAGATGCTTAACGTCAGTATGGCGATTCGCCTACTGATTCAAATCATCCACAGTCAAACTCAACCCTTTAATGAACACCAAAATTATATAGTATGAACAGAGGATTTTTGCATCCCGCTCTCTTTTCACTTTTAATCATTCTATTTTCATGGTCGTGCAAAAGAGACATTCAAGCTCCACTTCCCTCCCCTACGCAAGTTGATGCAGTCAAAGTTTTCACGACTCTCCCCACCCAAGCAAAACCAGAAATGGCACTTATCGTCGCTAACATGCTCAGTAGCGAGCGCAAAGCCCCCTTTATTGCAGCATATGCAGCAAAGAATGGATATCCGGTATGGGATAAAGTCTTGGGGTCGGCATCAAGTTCGTCCAACCAAACAAGTTCGGCGACGATACAAGTAAAAACTAACTCGAAGGGCACTAATTCAGAAAGCAACAATCAGTCAAGAGGCTACTATCTTATTCCTCTGGCGAACCCCGCTACGCAGGAAATTACGTCCTATATCGCATGTGAGAAACGAAATGATTCTGAATTTGTATATAAAACCTATAACAAACAAGCTATTTTAGAATCGAAAGATGACAGTATTGGCTCAAATCAAACCAAAAAAACTCTCCTTTCCACCTTTGGGTATTTCGAAAAGATAATTAACCATAAGACTGCCTCTACGTTCGTGTCGAATGGTATTAACTATTCGTTCCCAAACGTAAATTTAACGATGTTGGGGGACGACGATCCCCGCGTTCGCCAAGCAAATTCGAAACAAACAAATGCGGCCAAGACGAACATGATTATCGTTCCGTGTGAAAAATTCGTCTATGGTTATTTCTATATCGAATACTCCGATGGTTCCTGGGAACTTGTCAAAGTTACAAGTGACTGTTTAACACTTCCAAGCGTAACTGTATCAGCAAGCATCGGAGGCACTAGCAATTCGCCTGGATACTCACCGATAAACGGGGGACAAGTTCCCGGTGGATTTGTCATCTCATCCACTGACCTTGGAACTGGATCATATTCTGCTGCTGATGCCCCTTCAATGCCAACCGGCTGGTATTATAACCCGCTTGATCCTTATTACACCTCAGTCTCAAGTGGCTCAGACTTAAGTTACCAATATCTCGACTTGGATTACAGTCTCGAACCCGCGTTGGCCGCTGAGTATAAATATTTATACAACCAACTCGTCCAGCGCTATAACGATCAGCAGGAATATAATCCCGATCCTTATGCGTCAATGAGCCGGTCAGCGTTCATTAACATGCTCAAAAACAACCCTTCGCTTGCCACCACTATTGATCCTATTACAATTCTTGTCAAAATCGGTATTAATGCAGCTGCAGATGTTCTATCTCAAGTTTTCTTCATCAAGCTGACCGATCCCTCTGCCCCAACATGGTCAGATGCCTTCGGAAAAATAGACTGGTTCCAAGTTGGCAGCACTGCCTTGACCGCAGTGATTCCATGGCATACTCCTGGAGGAAAAGCCCTTATTGCTGCTGTCAGTGGAGCAGGAGCTGTACTGTCCGATTTAGCCACGCACGGATTTACAAGCTGGGCCCAAACGGGAATAGCATTCACTGAAGGTTTTTGCGCGAGTATTATTGGCGACGGCCTATCGGATGTAGTATCGAAGTTCGGCAGCGTGCAAGCGTTCGGAAAGGCCTTGATGACAAGACTTGATAACTATGTTCCTTATAACAAAATATGTAAATGGCTTGGCGGTGGACTACAAAACATTGCAAAAAGTTATTATAATTCTTCGACGGGCAAGTATGTCACGGCAGCCAGGAAAATGCAGGGATGGGCAGATAAAAAAATAGTCGTAATTGGTCGCAACCAAGCCGATAGGGTGAACTTCTTTAGGGATCAGCTAAAATCCGAGCTCGGAAGCGATTATACGGTGATAACATTTAATGCAAATCCAACCGCCACAGCCGACCAAATTTTCCAAGACAATGCTAACTTCATTAAATACTACAAATCAGAAGGCTATACATTTTACGATGTTGGACTTGATCCGAGTTTCCCCGTTACAAATACGGACGCGGATTTCGGGCCATATTACCTGATGGAAGTTTTAGAAGTTTTTCAATCAAGACGATAACCTATTATGAATATATACCCACGATACCAGGAAGACGCTCTAAAATCATTTGAATTCTTAATTTCTGAATTCGGTTTCAAATTAGCCGAAAACAAAATTACGGACGCCGGCGCAATATTGGTATATTCAAAAGGCGATCGAAAAGTTCGACTTGTCTTCAATAGAATGGAAGAACGTTTTTACTATTACTTGATACAGCCGGGTAAATCCGATTACTTTCTCAATTTGTTTATACGGTGCGAACCCAACATAAACTGGAAGGACATAGAACCGACTTTCGACCATTATGAGTATGCCTTAGCAAAAAATGTCGAACTCTTAAAGAAATACGGGAGTGGATTCTTGTCGGGGAAGGAAGACTTGTAAACAGGCAACTTGCTGAAGGCACACAGGAATAGGATTTCGAATAAGAAGCGGTATTGGTGCCATGGGGCACCAATCCGCTTCTTATCTAAAAGATACAAGGATAAGACAGAGACGTCCAATGGTACTAAACTACTTTTTATTCCAAATACATTAAAGATGTGGGCAAAGCATTTGAATTTCTAATCTCAGACTTTGGCTTCTCTCGGTTGGTGGTCGCATGACCAATAACGGCGGAGTGCTGCTCATGACCCAGTGAATCACCAGCAAACTTGGACAAAAAAATAGTAAATGTATTTGCAGTAACGTATTTTGATTCAAATTCTGCAATAGCAGGACAACCTACACGCTTCCCTCGATAATTCTAAAGAATAATATGACATGAGAACAATAATTACAGTATTCATTATCATTTTTACACTCTCATCATGTGACTATGGCTTCAATGCCATTATCGCAAATAATACTAAAGAAAATGCTGAGGTAACAATGACTTTTGACAGGAAATATCTTGACAGTATTTATGGGCATAAGAATTATGCCAGATTTCTTCCGGAATTTGAGGAAACACCTCCTTCCTTCAAAAAACACTATGATTCAATCAATCTACAACTAACAATTACCATTCCGCCACATGAAAATCTTCAAGTGGATCATGGGCTTACAAGCTATAATGTCAGTAGAGCACTAAATTTAGCTGTTTATAACAGTATTCGAATAAAGTATGGAAATAAAGATACTACTTTTCCAAAACGACTTCTTGATTCCGTTTTTGTAAAAACAAGCAGGAATCATTTTGAACTTACAATAGAATAGGTTAGTATAAAATAAATACTCCGCTGTTGTTGTCGCCTGACCAACAACTGCGGAGAAAAAGTGTTGAACAATCAAGATATCGAATCACCGTTGATAATACATCTTAATTACCCGGAATACAATCCCTTAATTGATTCAAAGTTGCCTCAATATGCATCTGCAAACCCATGGCAGCCCTGGTTTCCTGGCCACTTACTTCACGCAGTTGCCTGATACGCTGGTAACTAAGCCACCAGTCGGTCGCATTATAGATCATATCAGTAGCAAACTGGCCATACGTAACATAAGGGATCTTATTGGCAAACCCTTTCAGATTTTTCAGGAAATGGGAAGAGAGTATTTTTTCAATAGCTTTTCCTGCCGCAAACTGACCCGCGTCTACTTCTGCAAAACCCCCGTCGTTCAGCATTTGTGTTACAGTACTATCCTGCAGTATCTGCTGGTAAACTGTATCTGTTTCTGCAATCTTTGACACCCCTGCCTGAACCGCATCCCTGAAAAAAGCATCATATTCCACTGCATCTTTGAACTCAGTTACCTCTTTTGCCAGGTGATTGGCAGTAAAGACCCGCTGGTTCAGTACCCCCATATACTTATCAAAATCCACTCCCTTCGCTCGCAGTGCCTCTTCGTTCTTCAGCAGCCTGATCCTGATATTTTCTGCCTGTACCCCTTTGAGAGAAATATTAGCCAGAAACTTGCTAAACAGTAATTCAAAACCGGAAGTAGCAGCATTCCATAACGCATCGGTATTTTTTTGCTTCCACTCCATCAGCTCTTTTTGCGTAGTGAGTATGGTCTTGTGAAATTTATCCCGTTGGGTCAGGTAATTATTCAACCTCGCCTGCAGTTTATCACAGGGCGGATTTTTAGGTAGCGGGTCTTTAACAGTATTTTTCGCAATCGAATCCGTCAGCCTGGCTATTCTCTCACTATCTGCTTTAGCATTCTCCCTGATAAACAGCTCAGCATTGTTGATATCTGCAATAACAGAATCATTGTCTGGATCTATCAGGGTCTTGATCTGCACCGAGTCCATTTTTGTTCCAAAAAAACCGGTGCCGGCAGAAACAGTAAGTGTATCCTTTACCTGTATACCTCCATCAAACTGGCTACCGGCTCCGGCCCGAAGGGCTTCCATATCTCCATCCAGTTTCTTAATATTCAATCCTGCTGATCCCCCCTGCAATAACTTGTAAGATGACATCAGTTTAAAATAATTAAAATGATCAATCGAGTCTTTGATCTTCTTTTGTAACGCCGCCTCTGCCATTGCCTTTAATTTCTGTTGCTCTGCCAGCAGTTTCTGTTGCTGCTCTTTTTGTTGCTGCTGCTGGTTAGAACTGAATAAGCCGGAAAAAATGCCCTGCAGCAAAGTGCTGGTAACCATCATCTGCATGCTGTTTGAATAACTGGGTGTTATTTTGGAGGGTGTTTTTTTGGGAGCAATATAATACGGACAATTACTGGCATGACCCGAAGCTGCCAGCTGAGCTTCCGTTCTGTTACAATAGGCACAAACCGGCTTGATCTGTTGGGCCAGCACAGATGCAGGCAATAACAGCCCAAACCATACAAGATACACCACAACCTTATGCATAAAAGAACTGTTTGCAGCCGGCCTGAACCGGATAGTTGATCAATTTTTCACCTTCAGCTCCCATTCATAGATCTTGTCCTGTGCAGCCCGGATATCCGGCGCATCAGGTGCAAAGCGCATATAACTGTTCATCTGGCCGATCGCGCTTCTGAAATCGCGTATGGTAGCATATAACATGGCCAGGTTAAAACGTGCCAGCGGATAGTACGGGCAAACCGTTAACGCCCGTTGATAGTATTCTATGGCCTGAGGATAATTCTTATCTTCCACAAAACTGGTAGCCTGTACAGTTAGTTTTCTGATAAACTCAGGAACCGGAGGTTTTACCTTTAATTTAGGATACACAAAATAGTAGCGGCTCATCACTGAATCGAGTAATACCTTACTCTCTTTGTCAAGGCTGGCAGCATAACCCCATGCCACCTGTAGTTTTTCAAACGCTGTATTCAGGTTGATGTCTGCGAGTGATTTTGAGGTAGTGTTAAGTCCTTCCAGGTTTACGGCAATTTCATCCAGTTCTTTTCGCACCCGTTTTCTGCGAAGATCAAGATCAAAATAGTCGAGTTGTTGTTCCCCTTTAAAATAAGTACCGATAGAAAGATCATTTTCTGCCAGCTTATTCAGGATACCGGTTGCTTTGGCCTTTTCTCCCATTTTGGTATAAGAAGCACCCAGGTAAAACTGTTCACGGTAACTCCGGGGATTTTTTTCGAGAAAGGTCTCGTAGTCCTTTGCGGCATCAGCATAACGTCCCAGATCGTAATAACAGCCGGCGCGCCAGGTATATAAATTAAGATCGGTGGAATTAAACTTTATAGACTGCGAAAAATCTTCTGCAGCTTGTAACTGGTTACCGGCATACAGGTTACACTTGCCCCGGCCCCAGTAACCCATGTAATAGTCGGCAGCTTTTTTATCTGCTTTATCAATAAAAATGGTATAATCGCCGATAGCCTGGTTATACAAAGACTGCCGCTCCAGAATCACAGCACGGGTATAATAATATTTCCAGGTTTTTTTTGAGAGACCGATCGCTGTTTCAATATCCGCTCCTGCTTCTATCAATTTGCCCATTTTGTTATAAACGAGGGACCGCTTTTGATAAATGTCGCCATTCTTAGGCTCGGTTTTCAATGCCTGTGTATAAAAATAAACGGCACTGTCTAATTTACCCTGGTTTTCGGCTACAGAAGCATAATAAGCATTGTTAAAGTAATTGGTATACTTAACAGGTACGCAGGCGGTTTGCAAGAGTGTCAGCAGGATAAATGTGACAACCAGATTAACGCTTTTCATACGGAAAGATTTAAAAGTGAAAGCGATTAATATGTGTACACGATGGCAAAGAACCTTTGCTAAGGGTATATATATTTTCTATACAAAGTTTACTGAAAATCAGCAACTTTACCAAAGACATTGGTCATTGTTTGGCGGGATTTTTTCAACTATTTCTTATTGCTGATTATACCTGAAAGGGCTGTTTTTGTTAGTTTTTAAGATGCGAATTCTCAATTCGGAAACGCACTTGATAAGTTCACCATTATTGGTTGCCTGACTACAGGTGTTCGCCCGACCAACAACGACGGAGAACTTTTCAAAAATTTTCAATTCGCAAACAGTTTCAAGATTTTTTGCACCGTCTGCTGATCGCCCAACTGGCGCGTAAAGTTTTCGTAGTAACCCGGTTTTAGCGGGATATAATATTCTGCCTGTTTGGCCTCACTCCAGCCATTTTTAACGGATGCCAGGGTTGCAGGTTCTGTAGTATGTAAGGCGAGTAAGACACGATGAATGTTTGCTTTGGTTGCCGCAGAAAGCCGGTTATGCAGTAACACCGGTCCCAGCGGAATCTCGGGCGAATACCAGAGTAATTTTACCCTCGCTGCTCTTACCGGATCTTTCAGCAAAGCAAGGTATTCGGTACTACCCATAGCAGCCAGCATGTTTGGGTTAGTGGAAGCCAGTACCGAATCCATGGTAGAGGTATGATTGCCACCATACACCACAGCAGCAAAATCCTTCTCCGGATCTTTTATACCTACAGCACTTAAAGCCAATCTGGGTACCAGGTTGCCCGAGGTAGAGCCCACTGCTACCAGCATCAGTTTTGTTTTACCGGCTACAGTAGGTACGCGGGTTAAAGTATCTACCGGAAAACCTGCCGGGGCTACGATCGCTGTTTTATAATTATCCTGTGCGCCGTCTTTCACTTTCAGCACCACACTGGGTTGCATGGCATAACCGGTAGTAGCAGACTCGAGCAACAGATATCCAAACGTATTGATCAATGCAATATCTACTTCATTGTTGCGGATCCCATCTATAAATGCATGAACGGTAGGATAACTTTTTACCGATACCGGCACACCCAGCTCTTTACTCAGGTGGGTTGCCAGCGGTTGTATATTGGCGAGGCGATTATTGGTGGCATATTGGTAAGTAGCCAATACCAGACTTTGCGCCTGTACGGTTACCATAGCAAACAGCCCTATCAGCAATAAAACTTTTTTCATAAAAGATCAATAGAAACGGTAAAACTAATTTTTACCCTCTCCCCCATTCATTCAATTTGTATAAACGGTCAGAATAACTTTTGGAAAGTTTCCGTCTGCTTATTTTGTAACCAATATACCTGCTTCATTCAGCTTTTCCTTTCTCTCCATACCCTGGTATAACCAGTTTACCGTTGTGCCGGGTTTGCCCTTCACTTCCAAACGGGTTAATTTTCCATCCGCCCATTTCATCGCTACTTCCCAGCCACCTCTCGCTTTTAACCCTTTGATTTCGCCTGTTGACCATGCAGCCGGTAAAGCGGGCAGTATGTCTATTTTTTCGGGAGTGGATTGTAATAACATTTCCGCCACAGCTGCCGCTCCGCCAAAATTACCATCGATCTGAAAAGGCGGATGGGCATCAAATAAATTAGGATAGGTACCCCCACCCCGCTGGTAATTCACTTTTACATTATCAGGCTCTACATATTTTAATAACTCGCGGTACATTTTGTACGCATGGTTACCATCTTTCAACCGGGCCCATAAATTTATGCGCCAGCCT
>SCVK01000521.1 GCA_004297075.1 Chitinophagaceae bacterium | reverse complement strand
GCGCTTCACCACCAACCGCAAGATACTGGCCGAAGGCGCCGGATCGATCGAGAAATTCCTGACGCAGGGGCCGACGCGGCTCGGCGACCGTCTCGGCCCGATCCACTGGCAGTTCATGGCAACCAAGAAGTTCGACCGCGACGATTTCGCCGGCTTCCTCGACCTGCTGCCCGACAGCCAGGACGGCCTCCCCCTCCGTCACGCGATCGAGGTCCGACACGAAAGCTTCCGCGACCCTGCCTTCACCGCCATGCTGCGCGAGCGCAACATGGCGGTCGTCTATGCCGACAGCGACGAATTCCCCTGCATCGACGAGCAGACCGCCGACTTCACCTACGCCCGCCTGCAACGCAGCCAGGAGGATGTCGAAACCGGCTACGACGCGGCGGCGCTAGGCAAATGGGCTGCCCAGGCGAAGGACTGGACCAAGGGCGACCGCGACGTCTTCCTCTTCTTCATCTCGGGCGCGAAGGTCCGCAATCCCGTGGCCGCACAGGCGCTGATCGCGCGGCTATGAGTGCCGGCTATTCGGGCACCCCGCTCGCGAAGAAATTGTCGCTGAAGGACGGGATGACCGCGTGGTTCCACGCGATGCCCGCCAGCGTGCGCGAAGAGATCGGCGATGTCGCGCTCGACGAACGCGCCGCGCCCGAGGCGGGCCTGCAGGCCGCGCATATCTTCACCACCGAGCGCGCCGAACTTGAGCGCCTGCTCACCGAGCTGCGCACGCTGATCGACCCCACGGGTTTCGTCTGGGTGAGTTGGCCCAAGAAGGCCGCGAAAGTCCCGACCGACATCACCGAGGATGTGATCCGCGAGATTTGCCTGCCGATGGGCTGGGTCGATGTGAAGGTCTGCGCCGTCGATACGGTGTGGCCGGGGCTGAAGCTGATGGTGCGCAAGGAACTGCGCTGATCGACAAAAGCGACGGTCGGGCTAAATAGATCCTCCCCTTCGCGAAGCGTTGGGGAGGGGGACCGCTTGCGAAGCAAGTGGTGGAGGGGCCGGCAACGTTGCGTCATTGCCCCTCCGTCAGCGCTTCGCGCTGCCACCTCCCCATCGCTCCGCGACAGGGAGGATTTTCACGTCACGCCGCCGCAGCCTGCGCCGCGAGGAAATTATAGGGGTCGATGCCGCGGCTGCGGTATGCCCGGTGCGCTTCCTTATAAAGCGTCGGTTCCCCGATCCCCAACCGCGCGCGTGCGGCGTCGAGCGGTTCAGCGAGCAGCGAGCGGATATCCTGCTCGATGATCGCCTTCGACGCCTTGCCGTGACGCTGGCCCTGGCGGATCGCGCCCATCACCGGCGCGTCGCCCTTGACGCTGCGCTTCAGTTCGTAACCGCCGGCATAGGCGATGAAGA
>SCVK01000520.1 GCA_004297075.1 Chitinophagaceae bacterium | reverse complement strand
TGGCTGTCCTGCAGTTCGTCACGGGCGATCACGAACAGGCAGTAGTCGGCGAAGGTCATGATCGCCCCGCCGTGCATAAAGCCGCCGCCGTTCATGTGGTGCTTCTCGGCGCGCATGGCGCAGACCGGAACTCCGGCGTCGTCGAGGCGGAAGTAGAAGGGCCCGGCGTGATCTTCGAACGGGTCGCCGCCGTAGATCGTCCAGCCGGCCCACTCGCCGTGTTCCACCGCTTGCTGTTTCCAGCCGCCGATCGCCAGTTCTTCGCCGCCGTCCATTCCGTCCCCTGACCCCTAGAAGGGTTTGCCCGCCGCGACCTCAAACACTAGTTTGCGGCGCTCATTACGAAGCGAACTAGGCGGCGGGGACATACGATGCAAGGCCGGACTGTCTATCTCTGTGGCGGACTTCGCACGCCTATCGGCCGCTATGCCGGCGCTCTGTCGAAGGTGCGGGCCGACGATCTGGCCGCCCATCCGCTGAAAGCCTTGATGGCCGCCTATCCCAAGCTCGACTGGGCGCGGGTCGACGAGGTCATCTACGGCTGCGTCAACCAGGCCGGCGAGGACAACCGTAACGTCGCGCGCATGGCGCTGCTGCTGGCGGGGATGCCGGAGAGCGTGCCGGGCATCACGGTCAACCGGCTCTGCGCCTCGGGCCTGGACGCCGTGATCGCCGGCGCGCGGGCCATCGCCTCGGGCGACGCCGACCTGATCGTCGCCGGCGGCGTGGAGAGCATGAGCCGCTCGCCCTTCGTCATGGCCAAGCCGGACACGGCGTTCTCACGCACTCCGGAGATCTACGACACCACCATCGGCTGGCGGTTCGTGAACCCGGCGCTGAAGAAGGCCTATGGCGTCGACGCCATGCCCGAGACCGCCGAGAACGTCGCCACCGACTATCAGATCAACCGCGACGACCAGGACGCCTTCGCCCAGCGCAGCCAGGCCCGCGTCGGCGCGGCCCGCGCCAAGGGCTTCTTCGACGGCGAGATCGCGCCGGTCACCATCAAGGATCGCAAGAGCGACGTCGTCGTGGC
>SCVK01000222.1 GCA_004297075.1 Chitinophagaceae bacterium | reverse complement strand
TTAAAAAGACTTTTTCGTCTCTTCTCATTTCTTCACTCATGGCTTCACGCAAAGCCTCTCTGAAAGCAATAGAACGCATCTGAACAGTTTTAAAATGAGCAGCAAAAATATAAGATTATCGGGTACAAAACCAAAAATGCTTGCTTTGGTGGGCCGTGAGCTGTGAGCCGTGAGCCCTGAGCTATATATTGTCAAAATTTCAGGAATCCGGTCATATATGATATAAATAATGATCCCCCGCCTTCCGGGCGGGGGATCATGTAAACTATTGAAATCGGTCTACGCTCATAGCTCGTAGCTATCAGCTCACAGCTATTCTTTAAAATACATTCCAGCCATAGCTCACATAATACAGTGCGCCAATCTGGGGATTGCCCCATCCTGTACGGTAGTATTTGTTGAAGATATTGGTACCGCCGATCTTAATCAGGGATTTGGTGGAAGGCAGTTTATAACTTACTGCTGCATCTACCGTACGGATCCATGGCACCATACCGGCACCGAAAGTTCCTTCATAGTAGAAGCTGTTGGCCCATCTGTACACGATATTAAATCCGAACCGCTCGTCTTTTCCAAATCCTGAATTCGACAGGGTGGCATTGATCCTGTATTTAGGGGTGTTGAAATAAGACACAAAACCAGGAGGCAGTGATCCGATCTCATCGTGGTAGATATTGGCACTAACCGAGAAGTTTTTAGGTAACATGTATTCAGCAGAAGCACCCCATCCGGTCGTTTTTACATCACCCGGTGAATTTACAGAGATACTGTAGGCTATGCGCTTATTGGCATCCAGTACATCAAAGAAGCTGGCAGGACCTGTAGGCGCTGTTCTTGCCTGAATTACGGTTACACCGCTCAGGAAGTCTTTGTACTTGGCCCAGTATGCATACACATCAATCAGTAATCTTTGTGCGATCAGGCCTTTGTAACCTACTTCGAATGACTGGCTTGATTCAGGTTTGAATTCGCCAAACTGCTGTTGCTGTAACAGGCCGGTATTAGGCGCTCCGGCCGCGGCACTGGCTCCAAAAGCCTGTACACTTGCCAGGGTATAAGCCGGGTTAGTGCTGAATTTATAGTAATCACGCAGTTGTGGCAAACCACCCATTAAACGGGTTCCGCCGCCCACCAGCAGGTTGATCCACTGGTTCTGGGTAGTTGGGAAACGATAGGCCTGCTGATAAGAGAAACGCAGGTTATGATCTTTAGCCAGTTTCAATACAGCAGAAGCCCTTGGTGTAAAGCGGCCTTTGAAGTTGGAGTTTTTATCGTAACGGGTTGACACAGTCAGTTTCAACAGGTCGTTGAACAGTTTCTGTGATAACTGTGCATAGGCACCAAATTCATTGATTTTGATGGGAGAAGTAGTATCTGCAAACAGTGTTCCCTGTGAATTCAGTTGGTACTGGCGTGCACTCAGCCCAATCAGCAGGTCGGTTCCGCTTTTCACCAGACCGAGGTCTTCGCTGAGGTTGTATTGGCCTTCAAATACGTTCAGTCTGGACCTGTCAAGGAACAAACCACCGCCTTTAGAGATCGGGGTTTCTGCTACGGTTTTAAAGAGTGGGTTGGCTCCGATAAAACCAGTTGGCCTTCCCTGATCTGCTAAACCCCTTGCTGTGTTATGGGCATCAATGTTAGGGAGACCCGCATCACGTAAAGTTGCGTAGGCCGCCATGTACTGGGGGTACCAGGCACTGCTGGCTTTCCATGCCTCGTTGAATAAACGGGTGGTAATGGTTGCGTTAAAAGAACTACCGGAATTCTCATGTGTGGTGTACGCTCTCAGGTACCAGTTCTTGCTCTTCAATTCCAGTTTAAACTGGGCCATTTTCAGGTCTTTGAGAGAATAACGGTCGCTACCGGTATACACACTGTTACCGGTTCCGAAATTGGTCTGGAAGATGGCTTCTGTTCTGTCAGAGAGTTTGTAATGCAGGCTACCAGACAGTTTAAAGTTAATGGTATTGGGATCTACCACATCAATCTCGTTGTAACCGGTTCTGCTCACAGCCTGGTTATTATAAAGATTACGGCTGGGAGATGCTCCGTAGAGAATCGGAGAAACACCTGCAGCAACCAGTGCACCTGCACCGTTACCATTCAGGAAAGTATTGAAGCCGCTCAGTTTAGCACCAGGGTTGGCAGCCAGCCAGCCATTAAACGCACCCAATTGGGCGCTACCTAAACCGGCAGCAGCAAACACCTGACTTGCAATGGTGCTGATATTCTGAGAAGTTTCATCACCATATACGTTTACGCCATCATAATTGGGATCGGATCCTCTCCAGCCTGGAATAGCATAACCATTGGCAGCGCCGGTACGGCTGTAGTTTTCTGTTTGGTTGGCCAGCCAGTCCTGCGCCTGTGTAAACTGCGCACCTATCTTGAAGGCAAATTTTTCTGACACTTTCTGTGCCCAGCGAACAGTCCAGTCGTAGAAAGGAGATTTAGGACGCTGGTAAGCATCAATATCCTTGATACCCTGTTTGATCTGGAAGCTCAGACCCTGGTATTTGAAAGGGCTTTTGCTGTTGATCAGCACAGTACCGTTCATACCACCTGACCCGTAAAGTGCAGAAGATGCACCCGGCAGCAGTTCAATATTTTCTACATCCAGTTCAGTTAAACCAACGATGCTACCTACAGAGAAGTTCAGCCCCGGAGCCTGGTTATCCATACCATCCACGATCTGGTTCAAACGCACGTTACCGCTGTTATTAAAACCACGGGTACCCACGCTGCGGAAAGTTAAGCTGGCGGCTACTACGTCTACCCCTTTCAGGTTAGTGATCATATCATAGTAGTTGGTAGCAGGTGTATTACGGATAGCAGCGGTACCGATCCTTTCAATGGATACGGGCGATTCCAGAATTCTTTCGGGAACCCTTGATGCAGCTACCACTACCTCATCACCCAACGTGAAAGAAGCATCAATCTCTGCATTCACTACTTGATTGTTGCTGTTTACAACCACTTCTTTGTTCAGGTAACCTACCGAAGAAAATACCAGTGTAAAGGGGAGTTTCTGCACTGTAGAAAACTTAAAATTACCCTTGTCATCGGTAAATGTTCCTGTAGTTGCCCCTTTAATGGTAACAGAAACCGCCGAAATGGCTTCCTTGGATTTGCTGTTTTTTACACTACCGGAGACAGTAGTTGATTGCTGCGCCGTTGCAGATACACAGATCATAGCACCCACGGCCAACAACCCGTAATGGGTTAATAGTCTTCTCATATTAGGCAAGTTTTAAATGAATTGTAATTAAAAATAGCACTTGTTAGTTTTCTATAAAAATTTAATTTGTTCACAAATAACGACCGTCTGTTGAGAAAAATTATGCGCACTATCCCTTATTTATCAAGGCACTGGCTAATTTTGGGGCATGTCTTCCTTTCAATTCCCTTTTCAAACCAATGTTTACCACGGTAAAGTAAGAGATGTTTACACCATCGAAAACGATTGGCTCGTGATGATCGCCAGTAACCGGATTTCCGCTTTTGACGTCATCCTTCCGCGCCCCATCCCATATAAAGGACAGGTTTTAAACCAAATAGCTGCCTATATGCTGAAAGCTACCCGGGATATCTGCCCTAACTGGCTGGTAGAAGTGCCTACCCCCAATTCGGCTATCGGCAAAAGGTGTACGCCTTTTAAGATAGAGATGGTAGTGAGGGGTAATGTAGTGGGCCATGCCTGGCGAACCTATAGCAGCGGCAAACGCGAATTATGCGGCGTAACCATGCCGGAAGGATTGAAAGAGAATGATTTTTTCCCAACGCCCATTATCACCCCATCTACCAAGGCAGATGCCGGGCATGATCAAGATATCTCGAAGGAAGAGATCATTGCCAACGGCCTTGCTTCCAGAGAAGACTGGGCCGTACTGGAACGATATACGTTGGCTCTTTTTGCCCGCGGCAAAGAGATTGCCGCCGCGCAGGGACTGATACTGGCCGACACCAAATATGAGTTTGGAAAAATCGGCGATACGATTTACCTGATGGATGAAGTTCATACGCCCGACTCTTCCCGTTATTTTTATGCAGATGGATTTGAAGAGAGACAGGCCAGCGGCGAAAAACAAAAACAACTGAGTAAGGAATTTGTGAGAGAGTGGCTGATCGCTAATAATTTCATGGGTAAGGAAGGACAAACGGTTCCTGTTATGAGCGATGAATGGATTGATACCATCAGCCAGCGGTATATTGAACTCTATGAGAAAGTGATCGGCAAAAAATTTGTACCGGAAAATATCAGTGAAGAAGATACCTTCTCCATAATTTCTGCGTCTATTCAACAATTGATCAACCACTAGTTTAAGGGATAAAAAAGCCGGGCATTCACCCGGCTTTTTTATATTAAAATCCTGCTTTCAGACTCAAGATCACATTTCTTCCAGGTGCAGAAATACCGCTGGCGAAATAGCGGTAGTTTCTGTTGAACAGATTTTCGACCTGCGCCTGCAGTGATACCTGTTTGCCCAGTTTTACCAGTGCACGGATATTTAGTGTATACCAGGAAGGCATGCCATCGGCTGTGGCATATTGCTGGTTGTCTTCACCATCGGGATTATAGTCGCCGATCCGTTTCCAGCCATTGAACAGCAGATAGGTTTCGGCCTGCCAGTTTTCTTTGCCATGTTTTAATCCTACTCTTCCGAATGCCGGAGGAATATGATCCAGCGGAACGGTAATACCGGCGTTGGTAAATTTCCCTTTTGTATACGTGTAGGATGCCTCCAGATTGGTATAAGTTGCCAGTTTCCAGGATAAGTTCAGGTTAAATCCGGCTACGTACGCTTTGGCTTTGTTCTGCGGAGCAAATACACCGCTCCGTATGTTCTGGTAAACGATGCTGTCTGATCCGTTGAACTGAAATTTATCTACCACGATCGCATTCCGGAACCATGTATAAAATAGTGACCCGCCAAAACTCAGGTTCTCTGCATACTGGTTCCAGTTGATCTCTGCATTATAAGTGTACTCTGGTTTGAGATCTTTGTTGGGCACCACCACATATCCTGTTTTCGTATCAAACACTTTGGTAAGATCATCCACATTAGGCGATCGGAAGCCACTGCTTAAGAGAAAAGCCAGGCGGAATCGGTTGGTACTGGCATATACCAGGCCGAGGTTACCGGTAACTGCTGCATGGTTCTGTAGTGCTTTGGTAAAAGGGAAATGCATCAATGCTGTATCCGCAAAACGCGCATCCATGTTTACCAGGTTAAAACGCAATCCATCATTCAGTGTCCACTCATCGTTGAACTTATAGATATGTTGCGCATAAACGGCATTGGAACTCATTTTAGTAGGACCGTCGCTGTAGCGTGTGGTAATCCGGCTTACAGCACCACTCACAATATTCATCCGCTCCGAGGTAGAACGTACATAGTTGGTATAGGATTCTACCCCAAGGTGTAATTCATTTTTGCCACTGTAATGTTTTGCATCCATATTGAAACCGAAAACATTGACCCGCTCCCAACGTGAATCGCGGTTGTTATTTTTAAAGCGTCGGGTGATCCGGCTTTCTTCCACATCCTGGTAACTGGCCACCAGGCGCAGCTCCTTAAAAAAACCCGTCATTTGGTTGGCAGAATATTGATACGACAACATGTTCCTGATCTGCGGACCATAATACCATTCTGCATATACCGGTGCATTGACCGCAAACTCTGATAACCTGTCGTACCGGTTTACATTACCGGAATTACTCAACTGGATATTGAGTAGATGTTGTGTATGTGCTTTGGGTTGAAAAAGTACTTTTTGCGTGATATCTGTTTGCCAGTAATTACTGCCCGTTTGTTTATCCGGATCGGGATTTGCAAAAGCGCTGTCTGTATTGCCATAACGGCCCACGGTAAAATTTTTCTTACCAAAATCCGGATAGGCCGACTGCCGGTTACCCCCCTGGCGCATATTACCGAAATGGCCATAGGTTACTGAGGTAAGTGAAGCCCATTTACTGCCGCCAATCGTAAAATCAACATGCCCCCTGGTTTCTTCCGTTGCACTGGCATAACGCGTAGCAGCCGTTCCGGATATCGTTGTTTTACCAGTATTACTTAACTGCGGATTTTTAGTGTACATATTCACTACTCCACCCAATGCATCACTGCCGTAAAGGGTAGAAGAAGGACCATATAACACTTCCATCCTGTCCAGGATCATGTTATCCACCGTGATCACATTCTGTAAATGTCCTGCACGGTAAATGGCATTGTTCATCCGTACGCCATCCACCATCAGTAATACCCGGCTGGCTTCAAAACCGCGGATCACGGGGCTGCTGCCCCCCTGCTGGCTTTTCTGTACAAATACGGCACCTGTATTCAATAAGATATCACCTGTATTGGCCTGGTTGTTTAAGGTGTTTTTATCGCTGATGACTTTAATGGATTGTGTAAGGTGTTTCAGCAATTCCGGAAATTTATTGGCATACACCACCACATTTCTGAGTGTGACGGGTTCTTTCTGGAAAGTATCCTGCACTGTTTTCTGCTGTGTATAGGATATGATAGGTAACGTCATGGCAAAAGCCATGACATATATAATTCGTTTCATGTCATTCATTAAGTTGGAGAATAGCTATATCTGATTCCTAAAAAGTATAGCCACATTCGGGTGGAGGGGAAAGGATATCTGCAACCGGGTTATCCCATTGACTCCGCTCCTGGGTAAGTGTCTGTTTTGGCACCACTACCAGCATGGCAGAATCAGGTTCTTCCTGCAGATCAAAAGCCGTTATCAGTATCTTCCGGAAAATGGATTTGGCACCGGTGCTGTCTTTGCTGTGATTCTGCCGTAGCTCCTCTGCCAGCTTTGACAGTTTGTTTTCTTCTTGGTCGTTGATACAGTAAACAGTGGCTTTACCGTTGGTATATTCGATAGATACCACATCATACATACTTCCTTTGTAATAAAATTCTTCCCCTTCCTCTTCCCATATAACCGAAGGATCAGAGATCGTTTCATCGGCAGCGGTAAAACTGAACATTGTAGTATACTCACTCTCCCGGTTCTGGCGCAGCCAGGCTTTCATTTCCGCTTTGATACCCAGTTGGCAGCCCAACATGATGAACTGGTAACCTCCCATGTAGATTAGCAGGCAGCACAACACAAATATGGTAGCGGTTCTTTTCACAGCAGTTCTGCCGAAAGATAGGAAATGTTTACCACCACATTCGGACAATATGATGAATGTAAATGATCTTCACCCGTTCACCGATGCCAGGGTTTATTTGACCGGTGGCGAGATCCTGGGACGAAGCCTTGCCTGACTTTTATTGAAAATATTCTGTCCATTCTCCACACCTCTACGGATTTCTTTTTGTCGTTCTACCGGCATGTGAATCGTATCCTTACAGGCGGTACTGCAGCAGCCATCCATTTCGGCGGCACATTCTTTGCACTGTATAAAGAGCAGATGGCAACCATCGTTCTTACAATTGGTATGATCATCGCAGGGTTTACCGCACTGGTGGCAGGTGGCAATCACATGTTCTGTAATACGCTCTCCCAGCCTGTCATCAAATACAAAGTTTTTACCGATAAATTTACTGGGTAGTTCTTCGCTTTTGGCCTGACGTGCATAATTGATGATACCTCCTTCCAGGTGAAACACATTCCGGAAACCCTTGTGCAGCATAAACGCACTGGCTTTTTCGCAACGGATGCCGCCGGTACAGTACATAATGATATTCTTTTCTTCATTTCCCTTCATCATATCCACTGCCATGGGCAATTGTTCGCGGAAAGTATCGGAAGGAATCTCAAGGGCATTTTCAAAATGGCCAACTTCGTATTCATAATGATTACGCATATCGATGACGATGGTACCCGGGTCCATCAGCAGTTCATTCATCTGTTGGGCATTCACATATCTGCCTTTACGTTCCATGCTGAAAGCCGGATCGTCGATCCCATCTGCCACGATCTTTTCCCGCACTTTGATCTTCAGCACCCAGAAACTTTTTCCATCATCATCTACCGCTATGTTCAGGCGTAAGCCATCCAATGGTTTACTGGAATAGAGAAATTCTTTAAAAGCGTCAAAGTTATCAGTGGGCACACTGATCTGTGCATTAATGCCTTCTTTGGCCACATAAATACGGCCAAATACCTGTAACACATGCAGGTGTTTATACAGGTAATCCCGGAACTCCTGCGGATTTTCGATCGGGAAATAACAATAAAAACTGATGGTGGTTCTGGAGAAGGTTTCTTCCATGAGGCGCTTCTTGAGCTCCTCGTTAGACACGCGGTTGTGTAACAATGCCATATAGATTCATTTTAGACATCCCTTACAGGAATGTTCCGTGATTAATGGAGCCACTTGCAGGGTGGCCAAAATTCGGGGCAAAGATAGGGAATCGTGAGACGTGAATCATCAATCGTGAGTGGTCAGTGGTGAGTAGGGAGTTCATCTGGTATTGGTTGAAAACAATATAGTATCGGATTTTCCAAAAGGGGAGCATCCATTAATCACTCACCATTGCCTATTGACCACTCACAACTCACTACTCACCACTGACTACTCACGCATCAAAAGAACGGCACCGACACCCTGAACCCGCTGGGGCGGCCGCCTCCTGATTCAAAGCCCTGTACAAAATCTACACGGATAATTTTGAGGATATTCTCGATACCGAATAAGAGTTCGTAATAATCACTGCTTTTGTTAATGTGTAAAGCATTTACACCGGTAACGAAGAACCAGTTCAGTTTTTTGAAACCGGGGATCTTATTACTGATCAGCCCATTGAGATGATATTCTGCATGTGCCGCCACAGTAAAGCGGGAAGTGTTACTGTATTTATAATAAGGAGCCAGTTGAAAACTGCTCAGCTCTCTTGAGGCAAAAATGGTTTGGTTACCAAGATAATGTTGCCAATCGGGGATAAAGGTTTTGGCCGCATCAAAAAAACCGGAAGCTGCGATATTGTATGAAAATTTACCGGCCAGTTTCAGGTCAAGATCATCGTTGATGCCGAAACGCCACCTGGTATAATCCACATCGCTACCTAAGAACCCGTTGATACCTTTGGTAACCGAAGCTGTAAACGTAGGATAGTCAGAACCTATACCAATTTTCCGATCGGGGAATTCAATATAGTCCGCACCCGGCCGCCAGATGATGCCGGCTGTAAAAATACTGGCCTGGTTCCTGGGCATATTACCGGTGGCGATCTCTGTTGGATAGTTGGGTGTAAAACTCCTGTCGGAACGGTTTTTCCAGGTTACTGGATCTGCCAGGTTATCTAATGCAAACCTGTCCTGGAACTGAAAACCGGCACTGATACTTAAGCCGTTTCCTATGCCGGTACTATATCCCAAACGGAAGAAATTGGCTTCATAGATCTTCAGATAATTGGCTTCCGATAACAAAGTAGACAGGGTATTGATGCGGGGTGTAATCGCGCCAGCGTTATTGAACTGCCATACCGTTCTACCACCAGAAAGATTGATATTCTGGAAATATTTCTTTCCAAAATTTCGGCTGATGCTGATGGATGGATTGATATGCCGGTTGGCTAACCCGAAACGGATATCCGGGTTAACCGTTAATAGATTCCTTCCCTCAAATCTGCGGGTGTAGCGGGGAGAGAAACTGATCACGCCGCCTTCCACCGTATTATAGTTAAGCGTACTTAACAGAGAAGGGATATTCACACTTTCTTTTCTTTTCCGGACCGTGAATGTTTGTCCGGCAAATAATAATCCACTTAACCGGATTTTATTCCTTCTTGCATCCAGCGAATCCAGATAACGCGGATCCTGCCTTACCTTTTCCAGACTGTCTTTCTTTTTGTAATCACGGATTTCTTCGGGTAGTAAAGGTAATGGACGGATACTATCCCAGTAAGTCATCGTTTTTTTATTAGAACTGTCGTAGAATTTAAGAATAGTATGGTCAAAGAATTTAGGCTTAAAAGCAGGTGTCATATCAAACTTATCATATACCTGTACAAAACTGCCGAAGAAATCGAAACCGAATATTTTACCGGAAGGATAAATAACCTGGTTTTTGATCACCCATACTTTTCCCGAGGGAACATACAGTTGCTGTATGCGAAAAGTATCCAGCAACTGCATCTGCTGCGCGCGAAGTAATAAGAGATCCACACTTTGTATACGCCAGTCGTTTTCCAGAATATTGATATACCCGCTGAACACGGGCTCATAGGCGCGTTTCGGGATTACTTTTATGCGGCTTACTTCTTTTCCGTTCTCGAAAAAAGTACCTTCAAATCTATACTTATAGAAATTGAGTGCTCCATTGGCGATGGGTGAGATAAAACCCCGCGGGTTCAGATCCTCGCCCACGGAAATATTATTCTCATAAAAAGAAATGATCTGCGGTTCACTTAATCCAAAGGCACCACTGCGTCCACTTACCTTGGTGGAGATCACTTCCACTTTTTCTTTGGCCGGGCGCTGTACCGAATAGCGGGCCACGGTTTCAGACAAAAAGATCATTCTGCGTTTGCTGGTGTCGCCATCCTCAAAATCGATCTTCCTGCCCATGAAGGAAGCAGGAAAACTGCGCAGCTGCATTTGTCCCTTGATATATACTTCGCACTGAAACTGTGCAATCTCTTTCAGGTGCCGCTCCCTGTTGGCAATGGCTTTACGGATGATAGCATAGGCCGGATCCTCGCCACCGCTTTTCACTTCTACCTCGGCGAGACTGTATTGTTGTACTTCCAGTTCAAAATCAATTACCTGGTCTGTTTTGTTTACCTGAATTTTTTTCTCGGTTGATCTATGCCCAATATACTGGCAAACAAGTGTATACGAACCCGGTTCCAGTTGCAGAAAATACATGCCCTTGCTGTTGGCCGAAACACCTTGTGTGGTTCCTTTTACAAGAACAGAAGAAAAAGCCAGAATATTCCCCTGCTTATCGCGGATGGTTCCGTTGATGGTGGCACCCTGTACCATGAGCAGGCTTGCACAGAGTAAAACAAATAAGCAGAGTTGTTTCATACCAGTATGGTTACAACGAATTTATAGGCAAAATGTTTGGTTTTGCTTACCGGTTAACAAATGCGTAAGAGTTTAACGTAATGTTAAGCGTTGGCAGGCACATAAAAAAACCGTCATTACAAAGAGAAAGTAGCGCAGATCTCCTTGCAATAACGGCTATCTGTTTGCATTTATTTCCGCAGGTAACTGCCTGCCAAGGCTGCAAAACCGCTTACCAATCCACCCACGATACCCGTTACCAGAATCAATACCAGGTAAGAACCTCCCATTGGCAGAATGGTGGCTACCTTGGCAGAAAGAATATGTTCATTGGCCGAGTCTTTGAGAAAAGCCATTCCGCCCCACAACAGAAAAAGACCGAGAAAACCCGACAGAAAAGATTTGCCCGGCTGTTGGTGAATAGCTACAGATACCAGCAGCGAACTGATCGTAAAACTCCACCAGGGAATAGTACTGTAGATACCCAGCACATAGGCGAGAAAGCCGGTTAATACGATTGCGGTGATTGTTTTATTCATGATCGTTTGTTTAGCTGTTAGTAAAACTCATATGCCATTTAATGCGTTCGTGTTTGGCTGCCGCCGCCTGTTGCAGAAAAAGGATGCGGTAATACTTGCCGGCGGCCCAGTAATCTACAAATGTGTCGTAATACTTGCTGCCGGGGTTACCGCTTTGTCCGCCGGGATACACCCCATACGCTTCAATCTCATCTGTCAGATGCACGATCATGCGCCAGCTGGGTCCATGGGTTTCTTTGGTAGCATTGATGATATGTTCGCCACCGCCAATCGGCAGGTGCAGTCTGCTGAGGCCGGGTATCTTAAGCAGGTGGTTCACTTTGGTGTCTTTCATCTTTGCCCATTCCAGTTTATTTTCCGCTTCCAGTTGTTTCAGGTGCGGGGCTGCTTTTTTGATGGCGGTCAGCAGATCATCGGCAAAACTTTCCGTTTTACCGGGGGTATTGATATCATCCATAAACCGGAAACTGGAATCGCCCCTTAATACGGTTTCCAGCAAAGTAGATGCATCGGGCTTGGGTAAGGGCAGTTGGCTTTTCCGGATCTCATCGCCCCAAACAGCAGCTTCCAGACTATCCCAGATACATTTGAAAACAGTGGCGCCCTTTGCATTTATATCGTTACGCAGGTCCCAGTTTTTGAGAATATCTACATACTTTTTTTCTTCCGCCGTTAACCCGTTCTCATCCAGATTCCGCAACAATACTGGTCTCGCCATTTCTGCAAATACATTGTAATTATCTGCCTGCAGGCGCTGCATGTCTTCGGGAGTAATCATATTCATTTCCGCCAGTTTGCGGTTAATGATGATACCCCGGTACAAAGGAAAATTATTGGCCGCACCCAGGTAATAAGGATAAGTAGAATCGGTAGACATCTGGTTGGCACTGCTCACAAAACCTCTCACCGGATTCACCATCAGCGGATTTTCAGTTACCGGAATCATTCCCTGCCAGGCATAGGCGGTATCCGTACCCGGCTGAATAAAATCTCCCTGCCGGTTCCAGCGGGCCACAAAAGCCCCCTGCTGTTTGATAGCAATATCGCCTGTTTTGGATGCAAAGGCGAAGTTCTGTCCCGGACATTCCCAACGCGAAATCGCATCCAGGTAATCATTGTAATTTTTTGCCCGGTTTAACTGATAAAAAGTCTGCAGGCCGGTTCCTGCTTTGTGGGCAGTCCACCTAATGGCGAGGTATTTACCTTCGGTGCTGATATTCTTGTAAGACTTGTCATACATAACCGGACCAAATACCGTCATGGCCATATTTTCTACCAGATCGGGTTTGCCTTTGATCCGGATCACTTCTTGCCTGTGTCCTGCTTCTACCCATTCTCCGTTATAATAATAGGAAGATAGGGTACTGTCTTTGAATTTGATATCATAGTAATCCAGTACATCCCGGCCGGCATTGGTTACCCCCCAAGCAATACTGTCGTTAAACCCGATGATCACCGCCGGCGATCCCGGAAAACTGGCTCCATAGGTATTATGGGTAGGTGTATGGATCTGCATTTCATACCAGAGCGAGGGCAGGTTCAGACCCAGGTGCGGATCGTTGCTTAAAATGGGTCTGCCACTTTTGGTTTTGGTGCCGCCTACTACCCAGTTATTGCTACCATTGTCTTTATCAGGCACCATGGGCAAGAGGGCGGTACTGTTATTGGTTCCTTTACCGAGGTACAAAGAATCTTTACTGGCAGGTGCCTGCGGAACAATGGCAGCAGTGCCATACGCTGTTCCTTTCGGAACGATAGGATCCAGCGAATCCTGTACATTAGGGTACAGTTTATCAAAATCATCGAACCCGAAATAATTTTTGGCATTGGTCATCTGCAGGTCCGCTGTAGCACCTCTTGCGGTAAGGTCGTACGACATAAACATCAGGAACAGATAAGTTTTCAGCGGTGTCCATTTTTCGGGCCTATAATCCAGCAATTTATATTCGAAAGGGATTTCCTGTGGTTTCAGCGAACTGATATAGGCGTTCACCCCTTCCGCATAGGCTTCTACCGTAGCTTTCATTTCCGGATTCTTCTCCATATTGGCGAGTGTTTGCTCAGCCCCGTATACCATACCCAGGCGACGGAACATCCGGTCTATCGGCAGCCGCTCTTCACCAAGAATTTCACTCAGCCTGCCCCCGGCTACGCGTGTCTGAAACTCCATCTGCCAGAGGCGGAATTTGGCGTGTAAATATCCCTGCACATAATACGCATCCAGATCGTTGGCCGCATATACGTGGGGTACCAGCCTGTCGTCCATGTACACATCTACCTTATCTTTTAACATTGGCAGTTTCAGCTCACCATCAAAACCGGCATTCACTGGCTCGGCATTCTGCCAGAAACCCAGTTGCGGAGAAAGAAAATAACCCAGACGCGGTGTTTTGCTGCCACCCGCCGGCAACTGGGTATTCAATGCCACTACCAACCCGGCTGTACAGATACCAGAAAGCAGAAAAGGAAGAATTCGCATAGCAGTCGTTTAAGTGATGAAAATACTGAATTTTTAAGTACCAGCTGAAGAAGCAGGAGAAGGAGAATAATTAACAATTAAAAATTAGGAATTAAAAATTAATAAATTATTGGCAGAAGCAACCTATTAAGCAATTAGGTGTTATGTCCTATAGAATGGTTACGGTTCCTTGCCTGCGTTCTAAGCAGCTTGTTGTCCAAAAACGACCTCTATTTTTAATTTTTAATTTTTAATTTCTAATTTTTAATTGCCTTCTCCCCTTCCGAACTTCGTAATTTCGCCCCACTATGAAGCAATTCAATGTACCCAATATATACCGCAGTCCGCTGATCAGTGCCATCAAACAGCAACGTAAGCAGTCGGATAAACTGAAGAAAGATTTCAGTCCTACCCTGGTAGACCTGGGTCCGATACAGATCTACCTCGCCCGCCACTTTGGTTTTTGTTATGGGGTGGAGAATGCCATAGAGATCGCCTTTAATACCATCGACTCCAATCCCGGCAAGCGTATTTTCCTGCTCAGTGAGATGATCCACAACCCGCAGGTAAACAAAGATCTGGCCGAAAGAGGTGTGCAGTTTCTGCAGGATACCTATGGTAAACAGGTGATCCCGTTTGAGGAGATCACAGGCGATGATGTGGTGATCATACCTGCTTTTGGTACCACACTCGAAATTGAACAACTCCTGATCGATAAAGGCATCCCCACCGCTCAATACAATACTACCTGCCCGTTTGTAGAAAAAGTATGGAACCGTAGTGAGCAGATTGCAGAAAAAGGATACAGTATTGTGGTACATGGCAAACCCAAACATGAAGAAACCCGCGCTACTTTTTCGCATGCTTCCTCGCATACGCCTACCATTGTGGTAAATGATATGGAAGAAACCATCGCACTGGCAAAATATATTACCGGCGAAAAACCTGCGGAAGAATTCTATACCGAATTCAAAGGACGCTATTCGAAGGATTTTGATATTACCCGTGACCTCCAAAAGATCGGCGTGGTAAACCAGACCACCCAGCTGGCCAGCGATACCCAGGCCATTTCTGATTATCTGAAAGCTGTTTTTATCCGTCATTTTAAACTAACTGCCGATACCATCAGCGAACGTTTTGCCGACACCCGCGATACGCTTTGTTATGCCACTAACGATAACCAGACAGCAGTTACCGGTATGCTGAATACAGATGCCGATATGGCCATTGTGATTGGCGGACATAACAGCAGCAACAGTTCTCACCTGGTTGAACTCTGTGAAAATGAACTCACTACCTATTTTATTGACGCTGCCGATAGATTACTCAACAAAGCAACTATTGAACACCGCAACTGGCAAACCAAGGAATTAAGCACCATTCAGGGCTACCTGCCCGATAAACAGCCCTTGCGAATCCTCATTACCAGCGGTGCCAGCTGCCCTGATGCGGTGGTAGAAAAAGTGGTTCGTAAACTGGCTTCGTTTTATAGTGTGGAATCGAGGGTGGATGAGTTCAGTCAGCAGATCGTAAATATGTAAAGCCGATACCTTCCCAAAAAAGCAATGCCGCATTGCTGCAGCATTACTTTTCACTCAACTATTGTGTTATCCAAAAACAAACAGATTTTTTGTTACTATAATTTTACGCCTACACCCAGACCAATCACCCAAGGATCTACTTTTACACCAGAGAGAACGGTAGGTGTGGCACCTTTCAGGGTAACATCCGTTTTCAGGAAGATCTTTTTGATATCCAGATTAATGAACCATTTATCACTGATCATACAATCCAGTCCGAACTGGGTAGAGAATCCGGCTTTATTTTTATACGCCAGCGATGCACCGGCATCTTTTACCCCATAAAAAATGCTGTAGTTCAGTCCTGCTCCGATATAGGGCGTAACAGATTTACCCGGAAAATGATACTGAAGATTTAAGGTAGGTGGCAGGAGCCATACATTACCCAGATCGGTAGAACTGCTGCTACTTTTTAACTTAACCGTATGCTTGGTAGTACCGAGAATCAACTCTGCGGCCAGGTTTTTGGAAAAGAAATAAGTGAAATCAATTTCAGGCACAACAGAGGTAGAAATGGTAACATCCGAAGTACCCAATTGGTAACTGCTGGAAGGTGGAATGGCCGCAATACCGCGAAAGCGGATCTTCCATTGTTGCGGTTGGGCGCTGGTCACTTTTTTCTCCTGGGCTACCAGGCTGGCTCCTACCGGGAGTAACAGGCATAAAAGCAGGTATTTTTTCATTTGATTCATTTTTTAGTGGGTCAAAATTACTGTTGCGGGATAGGGTACAAACTGATATATATCATACCGGAACATGATTTTATGCAATTGTTACGCAAACCTCTGTACGGACCTTTAAATTTTTTTCATGTAGCATAAGGGAAATTGGAAGAGCGGTATCTCGGCCCGAATTCCCTCCCGGTATCTTTGACGGCTAAAGCACCCCATCACCATGAGCAGAAAAACAATCGTATTTATTGCCGCAAGCCTGGATGGTTTTATTGCAGGCCCTAACGACAATCTTTCCTTTCTGGACCTCGTGGCCAAAGAAGGAGAAGATTACGGATACGCCGCTTTTATGAGTGGCGTAGATACCGTGATCCTGGGAAGAAAAACCTATGACTGGGTAATGAAACAGGTGCCCGTATTTCCACACGCAGACAGGGAGAGTTATGTGATCACCCGCACAGCAAAACCGACGCTGGGCAAAACGGTATTTTATACCGGCAACCCGGTTACACTGGTGAAAGAACTTGCCCAAAAAGAAGGAAAGAATATCTTTATAGACGGAGGCGCCGAACTCGTAAACAGCTTGCTGAAAGAGCAGCAGGTGGATGAAATATACCTGTCGTTAATTCCGGTAATACTGGGTAATGGGGTACGTTTATTTCATACCGGTAACCCTATGCAGACAAGTACACTGGCCAGCGTCAAACAGTTCAGTACCGGACTGGTACAACTTCATTATGTATTGGCAAAACCCTAAATAAGCATTCTTATGCAGCTGATTGTGCTGGAGATCCCTTTCCATTTTGAGGAAACTGCTAACAAACTCTACCCCGTGATCCTGCAGCACAAAGAAGAAATGATCCTGGTAGATGGTGGTTATGCCGGTTTTCTTCCCTTACTGGAAGAAGCGGTATTACAAAAGGGACTTTCATTGCAACAATTGACCGGCAGTATCATTACCCACCATGATATCGATCACATGGGTGTGCATGATGAATTGCTGCAAAAATATCCATCGGTAAAGATCTACGCATATCACACGGAAGTCCCTTATATCAACGGAACCCAAAAATCTTTACGGCTGCAGCAGGCCGAAGCCATGCTACCTTCACTGCCACCGGAATACCAGTCGGGCGCGATGGGTTTTATCGAATTATTGAAAACCATGCAGCCGGTACCCGTACATGCGGTATGGCAGGGGGGAGAAGAGCCTGCCTTTTTACCCGGTCTACAGATCCTGCATACACCGGGGCATATGCCCGGCCATATCTCTTTATACCATAAGCCCTCTCAAACCCTGATCACGGCAGATGCCATGGTGATAGAAGAAGGCGCACTCAATATCGCCAACCCGCATTTTACGATGGATATGCCCGCAGCGATCGCTTCTATTCATCGGCTGGCCGCTATTCCCATACGAAAACTTATCTGTTACCATGGCGGCATCATGGACAATGAGATTGAAGCCAATATGCAATCCTTACTGGCCCGTTACCCGCTTTCCGAGGCATACTGATATTTATCATAGCTGGTATTTATCCATTTTAGTAATTTACTGCCAGCCATTATACTGTTCTTAATCTATTTCTATGCCTGTTACCCAATTCAATATCTCCGGTTTAACTGATGAACAGGTGATAAAGGCAAGAGTTTCGCATGGACAGAATAAACTGGTTTTCAAAAAAGAAAACGGTTTTCTTGATGCGGTAAAAAGTCTGGTCAAAGAGCCGATGGTGATATTGTTGCTGGTGGCTTCTTCTGTTTATTTTATCAGCGGACAATCAGGCGATGCCATTTTTCTCGCTCTCGCCATTGTACTCGTAGCCACCATTTCACTGTACCAGGATTCGAGAAGCAGGAATGCATTGGAAAAACTGAAAAGTTTTACGCAGCCCAATGCCAAAGTGATCCGCAACAGTGAGGTAATTGACATTCCCACAGAAGAACTGGTGATGGGTGATTACCTGCTGATTGAAGAAGGCGGTGCCATAGCCGCAGACGGCACCATTGTACACTCGAATGATTTTTCGGTGAACGAGTCGATCCTTACAGGAGAATCCTTATCGGTATATAAAGATGCTGCCAAAGAAGATCCTTTTGTATTCAGCGGCACAACGGTTTCAAGTGGATTAGGGATTGCGGTGATCACGGCGATTGGCAATGAAACCAAACTGGGAAAGATCGGCAAAAGCCTGGAGGGTATTGCAGAAGAAGCCACGCCACTGGAACAACAGATCAGTTCTTTTGTAAAAAAAATGGTACTGTTGGGCACCTTTGTATTTCTGGTGGTGTGGGGTATTAATTTCTACCATTCCAGACAACTACTGGATAGTTTACTCAAAGCCCTTACGCTGGCCATGAGTATTTTACCCGAAGAAATCCCGGTAGCATTTACCACTTTTATGGCACTGGGTGCCTGGCGATTGATGAAGATGGGCATCCTGGTAAAACAAATGAAAACTGTAGAAACACTGGGCAGTGCCACGGTGATCTGTACGGATAAAACGGGCACCCTTACGGAGAATAAGATGAGTCTGGCCAAAACATTTGTACTCGCTACACAGTTGATCGCAGATGCTGATACAAACAGCAAGGAACAACAGGAACTGGTTCGCCTTGCCATGTGGGCCAGTGAACCCATTCCTTTTGACCCGATGGAACTGGCTTTACACAACTCCTATATTTCCAGCAGCAAAGAAGATGAACGTCCGCAGTTCCGGATGATACATGAATATCCCCTGGAAGGTACGCCACCCATGATGACGCATATCTTCGAAAACAAGGAAGGCAAACGGATCATTGCCGCCAAAGGGGCACCGGAAGCACTGGTCAGCATTTCAACGCTAAGCAGTGCCGAAACAACCGCCATTGAGAATGCCATCGAAGCAATGGCGAGGGATGGATACCGCATTCTGGCAGTAGCTGAAGCTGATTTTGCAGGAACAGATTTTCCTGAAAAACAGCAGTACCTCTCTTTCCGTATCAAGGGATTGGTTGCTTTTTATGATCCGCCCAAACAGAATATACAACAGGTATTACAGGATTTTTATACAGCAGGCATACAGGTAAAAATTGTAACGGGGGATAATGCGGCTACCACTACTTCTATTGCCAAGGAAATCGGTTTCAGGGGTTGGGAAAAAAGTATCACCGGAGAAGCGCTGATGCAACTCAGCGATGCTGAACTACGTGCAACGGTAAATAACACCCACTTGTTTACCCGCATGTTTCCCGATGCCAAATTAAAGATCATCAATGCCTTAAAAGAACAGCAGGAGATTGTGGCCATGACTGGGGATGGGGTAAATGACGGACCCGCTTTAAAAGCCGCGCATATCGGCATTGCCATGGGACAGAAAGGAACCGAAATAGCCAAACAGGCGGCTTCGTTGATCTTACTGGAAGATGATCTCTCTAAGATGGTGGAGGCCGTTGCCATGGGCCGGCGGATCTATACCAACCTGAAAAAAGCGATCCAGTATATTATCTCCATCCATATCCCGATCATATTAACCGTATTTCTGCCACTGGCATTGGGCTGGATCTATCCGAATATTTTTACACCGGTGCATGTCATTTTTCTGGAGCTGATCATGGGGCCTACCTGCTCCATTATTTATGAGAATGAACCCATGGAACAGAATACGATGCAACAAAAACCAAGACCCTTTTCCACTACTTTCTTTAACTGGAAAGAACTTACTACCAGTATCGTGCAGGGAATTTTTATCACAGCCGGTACGCTGTTTATTTACCAATATGCGGTTCAACAGAGAAGCAACGAAGCCGTTACCCGTTCTATGGTATTTACGGTTTTAATTGCTGCTAATATCTTTCTTACGCTGGTAAACAGATCGTTTTATTATTCCCTGCTCACTACCCTCCGTTATCGCAACAAGCTTGTACTGCTGATCATCGGCATCACCATCGCCATCACCGGCTCGCTGCTTTTTATCAAACCACTGGCGGCTTTTTTCCAGTTCGAACCACTCTCCCTCACCCAACTGGCCACCTGTATCGTCACCGGCTTTGTATCCGTAACCTGGTTCGAACTCATCAAATGGCAAAAACGCCGCAACACTCCCGCCTGAAAAAACATTCCTCCATTCACATTCACTCATTCACTCATCCACTCATCCACTCATTAATTCCTGTCGCATTCACCCCTCAAATCGTCGCTTTTATACTTTTTTTGTTTAATATATATGCTATATTTTTGGGTATACACTACACAACCAATACCCATGATCTACCTTATCCTCCTGTTGGCCATTCTGGCCATCCCGCTGGCGGCGGCTGCTTTTATGGACAAACACTTCACCATCGAAGAGCAGGTGGTTATCAATAAACCGCTGCATGAGGTATTCAGTTACCTGAAACTGTTACGCCATTCCGACCAGTATAATAAATGGGTGATGACGGATCCCAACCTTAGCAAAGAATTTTCGGGTACGGATGGCACACCGGGTTTCACCTATCGCTGGAATAGCGAGATGAAACAGGTGGGCCAGGGTGAACAGGAGATCAAACAGATCATTGAAGGGGAAAGGATCGATTATGAAATTCGTTTTATCAAACCTTTTACCGGCACTTCCTTTTCTTCGCTTATTACCCATGCCACCGGTAACGGACAAACGCAGGTTACCTGGACCTTTAGCGGTGAACGGAATTTTATCATGTGCCTTTTTCATCTGCTCCTGAACCTTTCGAAAGCATTGGGTAAGGACCTGCAGACCAGTTTGCAGAATATGAAAACTGTATTGGAGAAAAATGTATAACACTATCCCAAATGATGGTCGAAGTTTTTAAAACCAATGTAGAAGCTCACGATGAATCTGCCAGGATCATCGAAGAGCTGTTGCAGCGTTATCCACAGAACAGGATCAATTTTGACCTGTCTGATTGCGACAGGATCTTACGCGTAGAAGGAGAAAACGTTCATGCAGGCGGTATCATAGAACTGATGGCAGCGATCGGGTACGAATGTGAGATCTTACCTTGACCATACACAGACGCGCTACAACGTTTTCGCAAATAAAAAACGCATAAATCAATATCTGCAGCGCTGATAAGAGTAATTTAAGACCAATAAAATTGCTCCATATGAAAGATCTGTTCTCCAACCGCCGCAGGTTCCTTAAAAATACCGCCACTACCGCCGGTGGGTTGTTACTGTTATCCTCTTTGCCCAAGAAAACGATTGCCGGTTTCAGTGCGGAACCCAGGATCCGTTTTTCGGTCATCAATATCAACCACAGCCATATCTTTTCCATGGTGCAGGCCGTGATCAGGGGTGGTGGCCAACTGGTAGCCGTATATGCCAAAGAAGCCGATCTGCTGGCCGGTTTTACCAAACAGTTTCCGCAGGTAAAAGTGGCGGGCAGTGCCAAAGAAATTCTGGAAGATAACAGCATACAACTCATCCTCAGTTCCGGTATACCGGATGAGCGGGGGCCATTGGGTGTGCAGGTAATGAAACACGGGAAAGACTATCTCGTAGACAAACCCGGTATTACCACACTGGAGCAACTGGCCGAAGTGCGCAAAGTGCTGAAAGAAACCAAACGTATTTATTCGATCATGTACAGCGAGCGTTTCGAGAACCGCGCTACGGTAAAAGCAGGTGAACTGGTAAAAGCAGGCGCCATTGGCAAAGTGATACAGACCATTGGCCTGGGGCCACACCGAATGAACCCGCAATCAAGACCCGAATGGTTCTTCGATAAAAAACGTTTTGGGGGCATCATCACCGATATCGGTTCTCACCAGTTCGATCAATACCTTTATTTTACCGGCACCACAGAGGCAAAAGTGGTGGCCTCCCAGATCGGTAATGTGAACCATCCACAGTATCCGAAATTTGAAGATTTCGGGGATGTGATGTTACGGGGTAATGGCGGTACGGGTTATATCCGGGTAGACTGGTTCACACCCGATGGATTAAAAACCTGGGGCGATGGACGCCTTACTATTCTCGGAACCGAGGGATATATCGAGATTCGCAAGAACATAGATATCGCCAGCATGCATAACGGCGGCAATCATTTATACCTCGTAAACCAGAAAGAAACCCAATATATAGATTGTAATAAAGAGCCCCTGCCCTTTGGAGAACAGTTTGTGAACGATGTAGTGAACCGCACAGAAACAGCCATGACGCAGGCCCATTGTTTACTGGCAACAGAACTGGCTTTACTGGCACAGAAAAATGCTCAGGTCATTACGGCCTTACCCAAATAATCTCCCGCAGGTTTTGTGCTTTGGCAGCTACTTCTCACGCTAAAGTGCAAAACCTGCTTTTATTTCAGCAACTACCTCCACGGCAGAATCTTTTGTATCTTGTTGCACAAACCTGCTTATGCAAAAACAGCTATTATGGCTTTGTGTACTATTGGCTACGTACTATACCGGCCATGCGCAGGATGCAGTTACTGCTGCCAATCTTTTCCTCAACACACTCAGTAACGAACAAAAGCTCGCCACCGTTTTTCCTTTTGAGGGAGAAGAACGCTACCATTTTCATTTCGTGCCCATGGAACGGAAAGGCATTACGTTCAACGAAATGAATTCCACACAGCAACAGGCCGCCCGGCAACTGATGATGGCCAGTATGAGCAAATCCGGGTATGATAAATCAAACGCGATCATGCAGCTGGAAAAAGTACTGATCGAACTGGAAAAAAGAACCGTAAACGATCATTACCGCGATCCGGGTAATTACCATATTTCCATCTTCGGCGTACCATCTCCTGCTACCATCTGGGGTTGGCGTTTTGAGGGGCATCATATCTCCTTTAATTTTTCCTACAACAAACAGCAACTGGTAGCGGGCACCCCAGCATTCCTGGGAAGTAATCCGGCCATTGTACCCAATGGGCCGGCAAAAGACAAACAGGTGCTGGCAGATGAAACAAACACTGCATGGACATTGCTGCAATCACTCAGTCCGGAACAAACAACCAAAACCATTTTTGCTGCAGAGGCCCCCAAAGACATCCTGAGTTTTAATAACCGGCAGGCGATGATCAACGCTGAGGATGGCATTCTCTATGCAGAGCTGACACCCGCACAGCAGGAATTATTACGGCAACTGGTCAACGTATATGTGAACCGTTTTACCCGGCTGTTTGCAGATGATATGCTGAAAGAGATCCAGGCGGCAGGTGTAGACAAACTCCGCTTTACCTGGGCAGGCGATCGGGTTACCGGTCCTGGGCACCCCCATTATTACCGGGTAAAAGGTCCTACCATCCTGATCGAATACGACAACACGCAAAATAACGCCAATCACGTACATTCGGTTCTCCGCGATCTGAAACATGATTTTGGCGGGGATCTTCTGTTACAGCATTATCAAACCCAACACCAGCAATAAAAATAAAAATATGAAACCGTTCTTTACCTGGATTACCTGTTTGTGCATTTCTACCGCCTTATTGGCGCAGCAAAAACCTGCCTATATCTTATACGATGCAAAAGGAAAGCAGGTGAAGTATGAAAAGATGATCAAGATCCTCGCAGAGAAAGACATTGTGTTGTTTGGCGAGTACCATAACAACCCCATTGCACACTGGCTGCAACTGGAAGTAACCACCTCCCTTAAAGAAAAACGCGACCTGGTACTGGGAGCAGAAATGTTTGAACAGGATAACCAGGAAGCATTGAACCTGTACCTGCAGGGAAAGATCAAAGCCAAAGGACTGGATTCGATGGCCCGCCTCTGGAAGAACTACCCTACCGATTATGCACCGCTGGTCAACTTTGCCAAAAACAATCAATTGGTATTTGCCGCTACCAATGTACCGCGTAAATATGCATCGATGGTGGCCAAGGGTGGATTTGGTGTGTTGGACACGATCTCTGCCCGCGAAAAACAATGGATCGCTCCCCTGCCCATTGCCTATGATGCGGAACTGCCGGGTTACAAAAAAATGATCGAAATGATGGGTGGCCATGGCGGTGAGAACCTGCCTAAAGCGCAGGCCATTAAAGATGCTACCATGGCTCATTTTATTCTGCAGAATCACAAAAATGGCAGCCTCTCTATTCATTACAATGGTTCCTATCACTCCGATAACTATGAAGGTATCGGCTGGTACCTCAAAAACAAAAGACCAGAACTAAAGATCGGCACCATCACTACCGTATCGCAGAAAGATGTAACTACTTTACTCGAAGAAAACAAAGGACGGGCTGATTATATCATCTGTGTACCGGATAATATGACAACCACTTATTAAGCTGTGTTTTGATAGCCGGATAACACTGGCACATTCTCAGATATCGAAAAAATAGTACCTTACTTCAGTAAAAATTGCGCATGTTCCGTAACTGTTTCTTAGCTGTATGTTTCTGCTGTACACTGTTTACCAGCCTGTACGCGCAATCTGGTACGGTTAACGGATACACCCATCAACTGCTGTTTAATATCTATACCAGCCAGCCGGATAAAACGATCAGTGGCTTTTTACGCTCGTATGCACCCTCGCTCTATGATAAAAAAAACATACCTGTTGCCAGCGGTACGGCTACCGAAACAGTAACCAGTAATATAGAGATTCACAGCTTTGTATTCGGCAAACACCCCTACTTTGCCACCCCTTTTACCAGTGGTAAACTGGAACTGTATTGCCAGCATTTCAGCGATGCCAAGGGGGTGCAGGTGTTTGATGTAAAACTCTGGTTCGAATTTGATAACCAGCTGGAAGCAGAAATGGCATTTTCCAAACTGGTAGATGTATTTCTTCCCATCAGTACCAATAAACGGTTCAGCAGCACCAATGGTGCACAAAAAGCAGAGTTCTCTGATAGTAAAGGAGAAAAGGGATTTAATAAAATCCAGTTCCGGCTAACGGCCGATAATCTTGACCGCCGCAGGTTCAAGATCTTGTTCGAAACAGCTAATGATCTCTGAGACCTTCTCAGGAACCGATCTTTTCTTTTGCCCATTCCAAAGCTATCGCTAACTGTTCATCGCGGGTGAGGTTGGTATTGTCCAGATCAACAGCATCGGCTGCCCGGCGCAGTGGACTGAATTCGCGGTTGCTATCGATATAATCCCGCATTTCCAGGTTGTTCTTCACTTCTTCCACCGTGATAGCAGGATTTTTTGCATAGAGTTCCTTGAACCTTCGCTCAACCCGTATAGCCGGGTCGGCGGTAACAAATATCTTGAGTTCCGCATTCGGGAATACAGTGGTACCGATATCACGTCCATCCATCACAATGCCTTTCTTCTCTCCCATTTTCTGCTGTTGTGCCACCCCAAACTCGCGCACTTCTTTTAAAGCTGCTACTTCACTCACATGTTCGCTAACGAGCATATCGCGGATCAGGGCTTCTACATTCTCATCATTCAGTAACATATCACTCTGCCCCGTTTGTTCATTGTATTGAAAATCGAGTGTAATCTCACCCAGTGCTTTGTGAATAGCTTTTTCATTGCGCCAGTCTATATGCTGCCGTAAAAAATACAGGGTAATGGCACGGTACATGGCGCCGCTGTCGATAAAAACATAGTTCAGTTCATTGGCCAGCTGGCGGGCCAGGGTGCTTTTTCCGCAAGAGGAATAGCCGTCGAGGGTGATGATGATTTTCTTCATAAACTTTGCTACCCCACCCGTCAGGTCGCTTTAGCGCCCCGACGGGTGGGGTAGCAAAGTTGCACCAAATATTGCCGAAAGCAAAACCTAAGTTCCCAAAACAGCAAAGCCGGCATCAACGATACCGGCCTGCATGGCTTGCCCCAAAACAGATTAAGAAGGTAATACCACAGTATCAATCACATGGATCACCCCATTACTTTGATAAACGTTTTGAATAGTCACGGTAGACATACCACCCTTCTCATCTGTTAACACCAGTTTATTGCCCTGCATACTCGCTTTTAAAGTACCACCAGATACCGTTTTCAGCACAACAGTACCATTGCCCTCCTTGATCAGCTGGGCAATGGCATTGACATCCAGTTTACCGGCTACGACATGATAAGTGAGAATTTTTGTCAGCGTGGCTTTGTTCTCCGGTTGTACCAGACTGGCTACGGTACCTGCGGGCAGTTTATCAAATGCCGCATTGGTAGGCGCAAATACGGTAAACGGACCTGCACTCTGTAAAGTTTCTACCAGACCCGCTGCTTTTACCTCCGCAATCAGGGTAGTATGGTCTTTGGAGTTTACAGCATTCTCTACAATGTTTTTAGTGGCATACATAGCCGCACCACCCACTTCTACGGGTTTCTGTGCATAAGAAGCCTGCAATACAAAAGCAGACATAATAACCAATACGATCTTTTTCATGATTTTCTGTTGAAATAAGGTTGATGAATTTGTTTACCCCATCACTT
>SCVK01000221.1 GCA_004297075.1 Chitinophagaceae bacterium | reverse complement strand
AGGGTCTCCGCCCTGGCTTTCATCGCCGGTCAGGTTTGCTTCAAAATCTTCTTCACGTTCTTTTTTCATAACGGTCAATTGCAATTGGGGCGGTGAAGATAATAATTTTTTAACCACCCCTGTTCCGAAACAACATCCGTTGCCACAGAACCTTCTCCCCGGAGGGAGGCGAAAATTAGGTATAAATCAATATATATCCTGCAAATTATCAGGTTGTTCTCAGGATAAACCCGTCTGCGCCTGCAAAGCTAACAACTGATAGTCTGAGGCCAAAAATAACAGGTTTCTCTCATCCGGTCACAAAAAAACCGCCAACGGTTGGGTTGGCGGTTTTAGGTAAGATAGATCGTTTAGGCGTTACGGTTAATGCAGTTCAGGTCCTCAAAAGCCACTTCCAGCCTTTTGCTGAAACTTTCTTCACCCTTGCGTAACCAAACCCTTGGATCATAGAATTTTTTGTTGGGTTTATCGGCCCCTTCCGGATTGCCGAGCTGGCCCTGCAGATACGCTTCATTTTTTACATAGAACTGATGAATGCCTTCCCAGAAAGCCCACTGCAGATCGGTATCAATGTTCATTTTAATAGCGCCATAACTGATCGCTTCCCGGATCTGGTGCTGTGGCGATCCGCTTCCGCCATGGAATACAAAGTACACGGGTTTAGGACCGGTACCGAGTTCCTTCTCAATAAAATCCTGGCTGTTTTTCAGGATTATGGGACGCAATTCCACATTACCCGGACTATACACACCATGCACATTACCAAATGCGGCGGCAACCGTAAACAGTTTACCTACTTTGCTTAATTCTGTGTAAGAATATGCAACGTGCTGGGGTTGCGTATATAATTTGTCGTTCTCTACACCGCTGTTATCTACACCGTCTTCTTCGCCACCGGTAACACCAAGTTCGATCTCGATGCTCATGCCGAGGGGAGCCATGCGTTTGTAGAATTCAACAGAGGTATGAATATTTTCTTCGAGGGGTTCTTCAGAGAGATCCAGCATGTGTGAGCTGAACAGGGGCTGTCCTTTTTCTTTGTAGAATTGTTCTCCCGCATCAATCAGTCCGCTGATCCAGGGTAACCATTTTTTGGCAGCGTGATCGGTATGCAGTACCACCGGTACGCCATAATACTTGGCCACGTTGTGGATGTGCAGGGCACCCGAAATACCGCCGGAAATATTACCCTGCAGGTTATCGTTCGGCATGCCCTTACCGGCAATGAACTGGGCGCCCCCGTTTGAAAACTGGATAATCACGGGTGAGTTCACTTTGGCCGCTGTTTCGAGCACCGCATTAATGGTATTGGTACCAATGGTGTTCACTGCTGGAAGTGCAAACTGGTTGTCTTTTGCATCGTTGTACAATGCTTCTAACTCTTCGCCGAATAATACGCCGGCACGGTATTTTTTCATGTGTGTAGATTGTAATGTTAGGGGAACCACTAAGGGTTCTTTGCTGTTGGCAAGATACTTTACTTAGCGCAAACAGCCGTTAGCTTTTTGTGGGCGAAATGCACAAGATATCCTACCAGACAGCCTCCTGCAGCATTTTTCGGAAATAGTCAAAGGCATCTGCCATCCGGCTTCCATACCAACTGAACATTTCTCCATCGGCCAGAACTATCTTTGTGCCCGGCAAAACCTGCTGCAGTGCAGTAATATGTTTTTGTTGAAAAGGATAGGGCTCTGAAGAAAGCAACACCAGATCGGGCCGTAGTTGCGCTAGTTCGGAAAGATTGATTTCGGGATAACGCATCCTGTTTCCGAGGCAGTTTTCCCAGCCACAGGCCTGCAGCATGGTATCAATAAAACTATCTCCGCCCGCTGCCATATAGGGATCTTTCCAGATCAGGTACACCACCCGTAACCGTTTCTTTGAGTCATTGAGCTGCTTTTGTAAAAGCATTCTTTTTTCTTCGATTGTTGTAATCAGGGAGGTTGTTTCGGCCGTTTTTCCGGTGAGCGCTCCAACGCTTTGCATCATGGATAATGCATCTTCGATCGAATGAATATCACTGGTCCATACAGGTGCGATTTTTTCCAGTTCCAGCACCTGTTCCTGCACATTTTCTTCTTTGTTGGCAATGATGAGATCGGGTTGCAGGGCCCTTATTTTTTCGATGTCAACATTTTTGGTGCCACCTATTCTTTGCTTGTGGCGGAACCAGTGGGTGGGATGTACACAGAATTTGGTGATGCCGATCACTTCTTCGTTCAATCCGATGGCGGCCAGCAATTCGGTTTGCGAAGGCACCAGCGACACAATTCTTGTAGGGGCTGAGGTAAGCAGAATTGGTTTCTGTAATTGGTCGGTGCAGCGGAACATCCGGTAAAATTACAGTAATTCGGTATGGCTAAAAACTTGTTTGGCTGTTTTCAATCACCAGCGAAGCAGGATCATCTTCCGGCTGGTATTGTTTCTCCACCAGTTTTTTCAGACCCATATAACCGGCCAGCCATTCAGGACAAAGCAGGGCCGACAAGTGTTTCACTTCTTTCATCAGTTCCGTATCCAGCAATAGCTGTTTTGTTTGACCGAGCGAGGGAAGGGTATCGTTGAGCGGGATGGCAGTGGTTATTTTCATACCGTAAAACTACAGCAAGCATATAACCCTGGTGATAGATAGTTGTTATAACCTATAACTACAGGTTATGGATCTGCTGAGCCAGTTTAATGAAACTTTTGTTGAGTCCGCTGTTCTCACCCTTACGCTGTACAAAGTAAAACTGTCTTTCAATATGTAGTTTCTCAAAATGAACCTGTACCAGTTCTCCATAGGTCAATTCCTTGATCACAGAGCGGTGGGGCAGAAAACCGAGCGAATCGGATTCGATCAGGAAATTTTTCAACGCTTCTGTACCACCCAGTCGCACTTTGATATCGAGCTCAGTTAGTTTGATCTTTTGTTTTTCGAGGGCATACTTCAAAGCAGCGAGGGTGCCGCTTCCCCTTTCGCGGATAGCCATGGGCATCTGCAGGATCTCCTGTATCGCGTAGTTCTTCTTTCTGGCAATCGGGCTTTTTTTACTGCACACTGCTACCACTTCATCCGATAAAAAGGGTTGGTAATCAACCTGCGTCAGTTTACTTCTTCCTTCAATGATACCCAGGTTAATGTCTTCGTTCAGCAAGGCTTCGAGTACCAGTTCGGAATTCCGGTTCAGTAAACTGATATGGATCTGCGGGTAATGCTGGTTAAAAGCAGATAATACTTTGGGCAGTATATACAAGGCTACGGTGGTGCTGGCACCCAGCTTCAGCATGCCCTTGGCCTGCATCACATCCCGGATGCCCGAGATCTCGAATTCGGTCTGTTCCTGGATACGCTTTACTTCTGTGAGTTTTTCAAACAGCAGTTTCCCTGCCGGAGTAAGTTCAATGAGGATACCTTTGCGGTCGAAGAGTTTGGTCTTGTAATAGGCCTCCAGCGATTTGATATGCCTGCTGATGGCGGGCTGTGATATATACAATACCTGGCTGGCCCGGGAAAAACTTTTCAGCTGTGCTACCGATAAAAATACATCGTGCCGGGTAGAGATCATGGCAGATTGATTATGTTTTCATAGGGTGATGATACTCCTATTTGGCGAGGCACTGTATTACATCGTACTTGGTTACAATATGATAATCACCTTTTTCGTCTTTCGAGAGCACAGCCCCATTTTCTTTCGTTATCAGGTTCCCAAGTCTTTCTACCGGTGTGTCAAAGTCAACCACAGGATAAGCAGGCTCCAGTACACTTGCAACAGTGGCGGTACGGATCTCAGGGTTGCTGAATACTTTCTGAAACAATCCACTCTCGCTTACGGCACCTATGCATTTGTTCTCCTGCATTACCGGTATATGTTCAATATCATATTTCTTCATCAGTTCCACTGCTTCCGAAACTGAATGGGTGGGTTCGAGCGTTACCAGTCTTTTGCTGTGCCGGCCACTTACAATGTCTTTAAAGGTTTTCACTTCCAGGAAACCTCTTTCCATCATCCACTGGTCGTTATAGATCTTGCCTACATAACGGCTGCCATGATCGTGAAAAATACACACTACCACATCGTCTTTGGTGAGGCTGGATTTTAGTTGCATCAATCCCTGTAAACAGCTGCCCGCACTGTATCCGCAGAACATGCCTTCTTCTTTGGCAATTCTTCTGGCCATTACCGCTCCATCTTTATCGGTAACCTGTTCAAACAGATCGATCACGCTCATGTCGTAGTTCTGCGGTACAAAATCTTCTCCAAAACCTTCCGAAATATAGGGATGTACTTCACCCATATCGATCTCGCCGGTTTTATAATATTTGGTCAATAATGAACCATACACATCGATGGCCCAGATCTTGATGTTGGGATTTTTTTCTTTCAGGTACATCGCCGTACCGGTAATGGTACCGCCGGTACCTGCGGTGCACACCAGGTGGGTGATTTTTCCTTCGGTCTGTTCCCAGATCTCGGGCCCGGTACTTTCATAGTGCGCCTGGCGGTTGGCCAGGTTATCGTACTGGTTCATGTACATGGAATTCGGGATCTCTTTGCCGAGCCTTTTGGCTACACTATAATAACTGCGGGGATCTTCGGGGAGTACATTTGTTGGACAAACAATCACTTCTGCACCCACTGCTTTCAGGATGTCGGCTTTTTCTTTCGATTGTTTATCGGTGGTTACAAAAATGCATTTATAACCTTTCACACAGGCGGCCAGCGCCAGGCCCATACCGGTATTGCCACTGGTACCTTCAATGATGGTACCGCCGGGTTTCAGTTTGCCTTCCTGTTCGGCTACTTCTACCATTTTCAAAGCCATCCGGTCTTTGATCGAATTGCCGGGATTAAAGTAATCAACTTTTGCCAGCACGGTGGCCGGAATATCTTTGGTGATCTTATTGAGTTTGATCACGGGGGTGTTGCCGATGGTTTCCAGGATGTTGTTGAGCCACATAATAAACTAACGCTTGTTTGCGCAAAGGTAGAGTTTTGCGCTTCCCGGCAAAGCCAATTGTAAAATAGCTACAACGAAAAGAGGAATTTATAAAAGGGCAGCGGATCACCTGGGGGTGTTGGGTAGGATCCGCTACCCTTGTAACTGTTTTGACTGCTTACGCAGACCTTGCAAACTTCGCATAGCGCAGCTTAGAAGGTTTTTACCAGTTGCAGACTACGTTCTTCGCTCTGGTTGTTACTTACTTCCTTGCTGGTTTCGGTATTGGCTTTCTGGTTGCCGGTATTGCTATGCAGGTATCCAAAAACAACAGCAGGTACCAGGGCCATCAGGAAGATCACGTAAGTGGTAAAAAGGAACTTTTTCATAACGGTTATTTTTAATGGTTTTAATTACTTTGATAGAACAAAGATATGGTGCAAAATAATACTATGCAATACATAGTACCTTCTTAAGGGTAGTATTTTCTATGGCATAATAATGAGTTATGCTTTGGAATGTAGTAAAATCAAGGGTTTAGCTGATCCCGGCCTATAAAAAGGAGGAATAGAGGATTGTGATGAGCGGATAAATAAGCTGATGAATAACAGTCAGGGAGCAGTCCAGTCAGGGTTTTAAGGGGCAAAATCCTTGTCAACGGCAAAATTTTCAGGGAATTTGGCGGTTACCTGGCCGTAAAAAGCCATGATTACCTGCATATCTGCCGCGTAATCGCCGGGATAGATCACTTTGCCGATGCCGGCTTTTTTCTTTGCATAGTCTACATAACCAAGGCAAATGGGTACGCCGGCACCCTGTGCCACATGGTAGAAGCCGGTTTTCCATTTATCGCGGAAGCTCCTGGTTCCCTCGGGGGTAATCAGAATAATCAGCTCCTCATTCTGCCGGAACAGGTCGATCATGGCTTCTACAAAACTTTTCCGGTCCGCCCCCGCCGTTCTGGGTGTACGATCGATGGCGATACCTCCCAGTGGCTTCATCAGCAGGCTGAAAGGAAATTTCATCCACTCTTTTTTTACCGTAAACCGGATCTTCAGCCGGTAAATGGCAAAAGCAGCCATGGTGTACCAGAAATCCCAGTTACTGGTATGCGGTGCGGCAATAATGATACATTTTTTGATCTCGGGAGGGAGATTCGTGTCAACCGTCCAGCCGGTGGCTTTGAAAATACGTGAACAGGCGGCAGAAAGGTTCATTTTTTAAGAGGGTTATATCCACTATAACAGTAATCGGGATAGAAGGTTGCTGTTTTTGAAAGGGAACAGCGGGGGAACTACGTTATCAGGACCTGAATTTGTCCGCAATCTTACCGCAGAGATCAGAATCAATCATTTTTTCGGCCACTTCAATCATATTCTTAAAGGCTTTGGCATTGCTGATACCGTGGCCGATGATCACGGGTTTGTTAACCCCCAGCACCGGCGTGCCGCCATAGTTTTCGTAGTGGAAACGGCTGAAATAGGCATCTTCGCGGTAGCCGCGCTGGCTGGCCACATCATAGATCGATTCGGCCATTTTCAGGAGTACATTCCCGGTAAATCCGTCGCAGACAATTACATCTGCCTTATCATTGAAGAGGTCGCGGCCTTCGATATTGCCAATAAAGTTAATGGCCGTATTTTCTTTCAGCAGGGGATAAGTGGCCTGGGCCAGGATATTTCCTTTGCCTTCTTCTTCGCCCACATTCAATAAACCTGTTTTGGGATGATTGATGTTGAGGATATGCTGGGCATACAGGCTGGCCAGTATGGCAAACTGGTTCAGGTGTTCGGGTTTACAGTCGGCATTGAGGCCCACATCCGCGATCACACCCGTTGAACCACTTAGTTTGGGAACGATGGTAGCAATAGTAGGTCTTTGCACCCCTTCGATGGGTTTGATGCTGAACATGGCACCCACCAGCATGGCGCCGGTATTACCGGCACTGATAAACGCATCTATTTTACCGGTAGCCAGCAGGTGGAAACCGATAGCAATGGAAGATTGCTGTTTTTCTTTCAGGGCCTTGGTAGGATGTTCGTGGTAGCCGATTACTTCCGGGGCATGTACCAAATGCAAATTAGGTGATGTAACCTGGTGTTCCTCCAACAGAGGTTTTACCAGTGTTTCATCACCTATGCAATATATAGATGCCGTACGGGGTGGGTCAGACAGGTATAGTTGTAAACCTTTCACCGCTTCCAGCGGTGCAAAATCTCCACCCATCATGTCTAATCCAATATTCATCGTAGCAGGAAGCTAAAGTTGAACTAAAAAGGTTATGCTTTCAGAGGAGCTTTTTCAGCTACCAGTTTCCCTTTATAGAACAATTTACCTTCGCTCACGTGCGCGCGGTGGCGTACATGGGTTTCACCCGTGGTGCTGTCTTTGCTTAATGTTACTTCCTGAGCCACATAGTGAGTTCTTCTCTTTGCGCTACGTTGCTGGGAATGTCTGCGTTTAGGATTCGGCATATCTCGAAATTTATAGTATCAAAAAAAA
>SCVK01000220.1 GCA_004297075.1 Chitinophagaceae bacterium | reverse complement strand
AGTAGGTCTTGAGCCTTTGCCTTCGTAAAGTTCACCCCACTTTCCTTCCACAAAATTTATATCCTTTTGCTGCTATTCCAACTATCAAAGAACTATTTATAATCTAAAGGCCTTTGTGTGGAAAATGTATTTGCAGAGGTTCGTTAATTGCTACAACCCTCTTTTGCTCTTAGTGAAATATCCTCCATGATCATGAGAATGCCGATAGTGCAAAAGGTTTCGCTAAGAGAAGGGCAAGAGAAAAAGAGGGGAAAAGAGAGTAGGGGAATTTCGGGAGCATATTGTGTAAAAAACTGTGCCCTGGTGCCTTTGTGTGGTTTAGCTGTTATAACAACTTCATCCCATAATGCCCGAGTGTAGTAAACAGTGCGCAGCGAACAATTACGCCGAGACTGCACCATACTACCATCTTGTTAACCGGCACATTAAAACCTACCCCTACACCAATGCTGATGGGTGCCCCCACCGTCATGGTACCCAGGAAGCCGAGCCCTACCACGCCATATTTTTCCCAGATCCGGATGATCATACCTGATCGCGGTTTTTCTGCCACTTCTTTCTTTTTCTTATACCGGTTAATCAGTTTATGTGTCTGGTTGCCGAGGTAGGCTGCGGCAAATACGCCGATCAATCCACCCACCGTACTTGCCACACCAATGATCCATGCCGGTAAAGCAAAAGCAAAGCCGGCCGGAATAGCAGCGTATACTTCAAATGTGGCCAATCCGGCAACGGTCAGGATCTTGAGGGTCATAGTGTAAACGATTGGGTGCCGAAGATAGCGGATAACCCGCTACGTTCTTCTGCCGGTACCAGCGGGTAACACACTTTAACATTCCGGTATACCCTTTTAGTAACTGATGATCCCGGGCTGTTAAGCTGCCAGGAAACGCATCATTTCCTGTATGGATTGATAGATAACAGCAGCTTCTGTATATAATTCCTTATTGTGTTTGATAGATTCCATGACCAGCTCCATATTCATGGTAGACAGAATGGTTTTACCATTTTCTTCATACACAGCAATCCGGCAGGGCATAAAAACCGCAAAAGAGGGGTTGGCAGTCAGCATTTTAGCAGCCATGGGTGCCCTGCATATCTCAAACACAAATACTTCGCGCTGTATGGGAAAACCCTTTCCAGCCAGGATCTCTGAAAAATGATAACTGTGCAGCACAGAAAATTTGAACTGTTCACTGGCAGCTCCCACCTGCGAAACGGTTTCGCCCACAGATTTTGAACCGCTGATCTGGTAGGTAAATTGAGCAGGTGGCGTTTGTTTGGCGGCAGGTGTTGGGTGCATGGGATATTTTTTGCTAAGGTACCATTGTACCAGACCATTTATGGTAACATTTGTTACAATACAGGGTAACTGCGGAAACATTCAGCCCCCCCGAATGACAAATGTCATACCGGCATCGTAACTGAAATAATACATTTGTTTGCCATACTAAGCAGATCAACTGATCTGCTACTCATTTTTTATTAAAAAGTATACCTATGAAGTTCATCCTGACCACCGCACTGTTTTTTTGTGCAGCCTTTTCTCTGGCACAAATCAAAAAAACACTACCATCACATCCGGCCGCATATACCGGTAAAACAGTAACGGTGTATACAACCGCTGCCAATACCAACCTGCGTTTATCGCAAACAGATCAGGTGCCATTTAAAGAGCTGGCCCAGCCAACAGAAGGGGAGATCAGTGTTTTTGTTGATCCCGGTAAAACCTTTCAGTCGTTTATGGGAATCGGCGCCGCTTTAACCGATGCCAGTGCCGAAACATTTGCCAAACTCCCTAAAGAAAAACAGGAAGAATTTCTGACGGCTTATTACGATGTGTCAAAAGGTATCGGTTATACACTGGCTCGCACCAATATACACAGCTGCGATTTCAGCAGTGGCAGTTATACATATGTACAGGAAGGCGATGCTGAATTACAGTCTTTCAGTATTGATCATGACCGTCAGTACCGCATTCCTTTTATTAAAAGAGTGATAGCGGCTGCAGGTGGAAAAATTACTACGTATGCCAGTCCATGGAGCCCGCCCGCATTTATGAAATCGAATAAAAGTATGTTACGCGGTGGCAAACTGCTTCCTGAATTCAGGCAGAGCTGGGCGAGCTATTATACTAAATTCATCAAAGCCTATGAAAAAGAAGGGATCCCTATCTGGGGTATTACCATACAGAACGAACCCATGGCTACCCAAAAATGGGAGTCCTGCATTTTTACGGCAGAAGAAGAGCGTGATTTCCTGAAAAATTTTCTGGGGCCCACCATGGCCAGCGCCGGACTGGCCCATAAAAAGATTGTGGTGTGGGATCATAACCGCGATCTGATGTTTCACCGTGCCAATGTGATCTTTGATGATCCTGCAGCCGCAAAATATGCCTGGGGTATGGGTTTTCACTGGTATGAAGACTGGAGCGGCGGATTGCCCATGTACGAGAATGTGGGCCTGGTAAACAAAGCCTATCCCGATAAACATTTGCTGTTTACAGAGGGTTGTGCCGAAAGTTTTGATGCCACCCGTTACCAGTTCTGGGGCCTGGGCGAGGAATACGGCCGTTCTATGATCAATGATTTTAACAACGGGTCTGTGGGCTGGACCGACTGGAATATTTTACTCGATGAAAAAGGAGGTCCCAACCATGTAGGTAATTTTTGTTTTGCACCGGTACATGCCAACACACAGGATGGCAGTTTAATCTATACAAACTCCTACTACTATATAGGGCATTTCTCCAAATTCATTCGCCTGGGTGCCAAAAGAGTGGGCAGTGCAGCCAGCAGAAGCCAGCTCTTAACTACTTCCTTTATCAATACCAATGGAAAAATGGCGGTGATTGTGATGAACCAGAGCAACCAACAACTCAATTATAATATATGTGTCGGAAAAAATGCAGCATTGCTTTCTATTCCGCCGCATGCCATTCAGACCCTCGTATTCTAACAGGCTTCTGCTGTACAAAAAAAGCGCCGTACAAAGTGTACGGCGCTTTTTTTGTTTGATAGAGCTATTCCTAAAAAGAAACCTCTACTCTGCCAAACAAATACCTTCCGTTGACGCCGAACTGCAGGGCGCTTCTGGAGTAAATAAACTGCCCGGCATTACTGTTGGCCGCAATGGCAATTTTATCAGGATAAATATCCAGCAGGTTATTGGCACCCACGGTCAGGTTTACAATCTTGCTCAGTTTATAACCGATGGAGAGGTCGGTAACCCATTTGGGAGTATAATATTGCTGGTTGGCAAGGGTGTTGCTGGCTTCGGTTACGCCGCCAAAATAGTTGTTGCGGAGGAAGAAGTTGAATTTTGAAATACTGTAGTTCAATGCCAGGTTGGCCTTGGTATTGGGCACCGCATTCTCGAGATACACTTTGCTTGAATTGCTGAAATAGATACTTTCTTTTCCGATCAGTTTCGGCGAAACATGGATGGGTCCCACCTGTTCGGTTTTAGAAGCATTGGCCGCAAAATCAGCATTCAGTGTGCCCTTGCCCAGTTTCACTTTATAGGAAACGATCAGGTCAATTCCCTTGGTTTCGGTATTCAGGGCATTGGCAAAAAAGGCGGCGCCGGTTGCATTGGCGAGTGATAAGAGTTGATAGATCTCTTTATCCACCGCAGAAGCAGTAGGGGCATTGCTGCCGGTAAACTGGCCGGTATAGATCACCCGGTCGTTGATGCGGGTATAATAACCATCCAGTGTTAGTTTCAGTTTACCAAAGCTGCCGGTGAAACCGAGGCTGACGCTTTTGGATTTCTCCGGACTGAGTTTCGGGATACCTAATAGTTGTGCGGGCCTACTATCGTTCGGAAACGTACCCACTTCGTTGGCAACACCACTGGTAAATACAGTGGCCGTGTTGGCATAATAACGCTGCTGCAGCGAAGGAGCCCGGAAGCCGGTACTGGCCGAAGCGCGGATGGTGAAGGTTTTATTCAGTTTATATCTCGCAGCAATTTTTCCGTTGGTGGTAGAACCAAAATCGCTGTAGTTCTCATACCGCACGGCTGCATCTACTAAAAAGGCTTTTGAAAAATTCAGTTCGGCATCCGCATATACGCTGGCAGCTGTTCTGTTGGCATTAACCGCATTCTCTGGTCTGAAACCGGGGAATACCTGTGCGCCACCCGGCCGGGCCGTACCATCCGGTCCAAATAAAGTATTAACAGAGCCACCAAAATCAGGTACCAGTATGGGATTGCCATTTGCATCAATACCTACCTGGCGGGCCAGTCCGTAGTTGGCGTACGAATTCTGATCGCCGGCTTTTAACTGATAGTTCTCAAAACGGAACTCACCACCAAAAGAGAGGTTGGTACTGTGTAACCAATCAAATCCCCGGGTAAAATCTACGTTCGTGGTATTCTGTGTAAACTTCGGTCCACCTGCGTTGAAGCTGGTAGGAGAAGCTTTGCCAAGTGATGCGTTCACAGAATTCAGCACGCTGAAATCGAACTGGTTCTGTCCGTAAGTATTGCTGAAGTCAACATCCCAATCGCCCACTTTACCGCGGATACCTGCGGCCAGCGAACGGTCATAAGCATCGGAGCCGATATAGGGCAGGAAACCCAGTGGATAGATATCGAGGACATTTCTGGACTCATTGGGTAAACGATAAAAGCCACCCGATTTTCCCTTGCGGTAACCCAATCCGCCGAAGGCATAAAATTCTGCGCCGTTGCTCAGCGGGATGGATGAGTTGAAGGAGAATTGTCCGCTGGTGTATTTGGATTGACCCACTACCAGGCTATAATTTTTGCGGCTGGTGTTGGTGGCGGTGAGAAAAGAATCGGTTCTGTCTACGCCTCCGGGGTAACGGCGGTAGATCACGTCAGTACGGGCGCCACCACGGTCGGTGGGTTTGCGGTCGTCGAAAGAACCGGAGAAATTGATATATCCTCCTTTCTCGCCCAGGGCCAGGCCAAAGTTGAGCGCTACCTGTGTGTTCTGTCCGTCGTGGTATTGGATTTGATTGGAGCGGGTATTGTATTCGCCACTGGTAACGGAAGCCGATAAGCGGTTCACTGTTTTTTTCAGTACTACGTTAATCACACCGGCAATGGCATCGCTGCCATATTGGGCGGCGGCACCATCGCGCAGGATCTCGATGCGTTCGATAGAAGAAACGGGGATGGCATTCAGATCGGTACCTACCGATCCGCGGCCGAAGGTTCCGTTTACATTGATCAGGGCCGAGTTGTATCTTCTTTTTCCGTTTACCAATACCAATACCTGGTCGGGCCCAAGTCCGCGTAGCGATGCAGGATCCACATGGTCCGTACCATCACCCAGCGATTGGGTGTTGGAGGTAAACGAAGGTGCAGCAAAGTTGAGGATCTGGTTCAGGTTTACCTGTGCGCCGGCACCGGCCAGTTTTTTAATATCGAGTACATCAATGGGAACCGTGGTTTCTAATTGTGTTCTGGGCGTTGAACGGCTGCCCAATACCACCACTTCGTTCAATACATTACTGGCAGTGAGTGTAAAA
>SCVK01000519.1 GCA_004297075.1 Chitinophagaceae bacterium | reverse complement strand
ACCTTGCCAAGGTCGGGGTGGCCGGTTCGAGCCCGGTCTTTCGCTCAGAAGTCCCGTCCGCCGGAGGCGAGGCGGGATTTTTTTTGGTTCGCTCCCGAGCGAACCGATGGGACAGGTTCCCGATAATCCGGGAACCATGATAAGCTCCCGAAATACGGGACAGGCCCTGGTGGTGGAACTGGTAGACACGCAGGACTTAAAATCCTGTTCGCCGCAACGCGAGTGCGGGTTCAATTCCCGCCTGGGGCACTTGCAAATAAAAAACCTTGATAGTAACACTGTCAAGGTTTTTTATTTGCAAGTGCTCAGTCATTTAGTAGCACAAGTTGGATGATTTGATGAAGCTGTTTATTTCCCAAGCAATTCCCTCAACTGCAAAATATGTCTATGTGTATGCAGGTCTAAGAAATGGATCCATTCAAAAGCGGTCATCTCTCCAAAAAAACGATGTGGGAAGGCCGTGCTGACCAGGCTAAGGTCATGGGTTTCTATGGAGGCGATAATTTTATTGCGTACAGTCTGCAGTTTTGCTATCATCTCCGCGGCTGTTCTTTCGGTAGCGGTGGGTACCAGAAAAGGAGGGGCGTCTAAGCGCGCTTCGCGGTTGGTAACCCTGGCGGTATATTCCGCTGTTTTCTCTGTCGGGTTCCGGTTGGCGGGTTCGGTGGCCGTTGCGAGGATTTCCTGTAAGCGGATATCGAATAATAAGAGATGTTCGGCTACATCGCCTGCGTTCCAGGCGGTAGGGCTGGGTTTGTGGTTAAATGTTTCGGGTGTAAATGCTTCGAGTAAACCGATCAGTGTATCGGTGGTGGCACGGAACTGCGCCGCTAACGTGTTGCTGTTGATTTCCATGCGGCTAAACTAATTAAAAGGGAAATGTTAGATCGGGTGATTTATACGAGCGGTTGTTACCATTAAAACGAAACTGCGCCTTTGCGACTTTGCGAGCTGATATTTCGCGCTAAGGCGCAAAGGCGCAGGCAGGAGTACGATGTTTTATTTGCTGGTAGCCGGTACTTTCAGTTCCTGTAATACGGATGATAGTTTTTTGGGATTCTTCGCGTAAGCTGACAGATCAAATAATGCCACTTTCCTGAATTCCACCGGGTG
>SCVK01000219.1 GCA_004297075.1 Chitinophagaceae bacterium | reverse complement strand
CCTTTTCAGGTTCGGATGTCCTACAAAATTCACCCCGTAGAAATCAAAGGTTTCCCGCTCCATCCAGTTGGCACTGTTAAAGAGTTTGGAAGCCGTGAAAACATCGGGGGTATTGATATCAGTAAATACTTTGAAACGTACACGTACATTCTCAGTCAGGTTATGCAGGTGGTACACCACCGCCAGTTCGCGGCCCGGCTGGTCGGGATAATTCACCGCGCAGAGGTCTGTCAGAAAGCGGAAACCCAGCTCTTCGTCATCGTTCATGAACTGGAGCACTTTCAGGTTATTCTCCCTGGCAGCTTCAAAACTGAGCATGCCATACGACTCTTCGAAATGGAAAACGGCGTCTCCAAATTTCTCCGTCAGTCGTTGTTGAATTCTTTCGTTGGTTAAGGCCATTTCTATCAGATTCAGCCGCAGGTTTCGGACTTGCAGCCATGATTTATTTCACAGACAACTGTTTTCTATCAACAGTTATCCTGTTTTATTATTCAATACCGTATCCGTTCATCAGCGCCTTATACTGCTCGCTGTTTCTTCTGCGGATACTTTCCTGCCCTACCAGCTCCTGTATTTTCATAAAACCATCCAGGATGGCTTCAGGGCGGGGTGGGCAACCAGGAACATATACATCCACCGGAATGATCTGGTCGATGCCCTGTAACACACTATAGCTGTCAAAAATACCACCACTCGAAGCGCAGGCACCCACGGCTATTACCCAGCGGGGTTCGGCCATTTGCAGGTATACCTGGCGTAATACGGGACCCATTTTCTTGGCAATAGTGCCCATTACCATCAGCAGATCGCACTGGCGGGGAGAGAAACCTACCCTTTCAGAACCAAAACGGGCCAGATCGTAATGAGAACCCATGGTAGCCATAAATTCGATACCACAGCAGGAAGTAGCAAAAGGCAGGGGCCACATGGAATTTTTCCGGGCCAGTCCCACCACATCGCTCAGTTTGGTGGTAAAAAAGCCCTCCCCGGAATAACCCTGGGGCGCTTCTGCCACCGCAATCGCCTCACTGATCAGGGCCTCTTTCGGATGAATATTAAAACGTACCGGACGCATATCAAAAATTATAAATTAGCAATTAACAATTAATAATTAACGCTTATAAATTATAACCTTCCTGCCTTTACTTATGTTCAGGCCATCCAATTTTTAATTTTTAATTGTCAATTCTTAATTAACCTAGTCTTCCCAGGTCAGTGCTCCTTTTTTGATGATATAGATGAATCCTATCATGAAAAAAGCAACAAACATAAGTACGGCACTGAAACCTGCCCATCCCAGTTCGCGGAAATTGACCGCGTAGGGATAGAAAAAGATCACTTCCACATCAAACAGCACAAACAGGATAGCCACCAGGAAATATTTGATAGCCATGGGCTGGCGGGCATTTCCATGGGTTTCGATACCGCTGGCAAAATTCTCCAGTTTATCGGCGGTTTTACGTTTGGGACCCACCCAGGCAGATACACCGATCATCGTGGCCACAAAACCCGCCGCAAAGATCAACTGAACGCCGATGGGGAAATAGTTAGCCGCAGAATTGGACGCACTTGCATCCAGTAACAAAGAAAGCCAGCTCATGTGAAAAAATTAAAGTGGTGCAAAAATACGCTTGTGTGGCATATAAAAGAAAAACTCCCCGATTATGGGGAGTTTTTCTTCAATTTTTCTTAGCCTTTACCAGCGGTTGCAGCTCCGCCTGATCCTTTTTTACCCTGAACAGGGGGATTTGAGTAATATTCTATTCTTTTCATAATATCCGCTTTAATCGGTGCGGCATATTTGTTATTATCATCGGCCGGATCGGGATATAAAGCCATCATCTGGTCCAATATTCCCACCACCTTTTGTGCAACAACCAGGTATTCGTCTACCTTGGCCGTTTTTTTACCATCACTGGTTATTTTAAAATCAGGATCATTTTTTAGTGACACCATTTCTTTGGTGGTAGAAAAAAGGATATAATACAGGTTACGGAAAATGTCTATTTTATACTTTTCCTTATCAATCGTTGCATAAATAGAATCCAGGTACATCAGGTGTTTTGCCGCCACCCCGGTTGTATCAGGATCAGATGCAATCGCTGCCAACTTGAAGAAACGGTACGGCTGGGGTTTACCCGGATAATCGGTCATATACTTCTTAGACAACTCAATAGTAAGGGGATAGTTCTTCGCAGTAAAAGCAGTACTGGTTAATTTGTAATAATCGAATTCACTCATAGCACCACCCTTCAAAGAAGCCTGTTTTTGTAACCAATCGATCTGCTTATCGTACATTTTGGCTTTCCCAAACAGGTCAGCGGCCTGACTCATATACGCCAGTTTATTTACTTTAGACGTATCTACACTCATCGCTCTTTCCAGATAACCCACGGCCTGGGTTTCGCTACCGGGGAATTTGGAGAATACTTTTACCGCCAGTTCATAATCACCGGGAGCAATTTTCTGCACGGGTGCATTGGCAAAATACTTGGTCAAAGCTTCTTTCGCCTGCACAGAATCCCCCGTTCTGTCAAAGTTCAGGGCATACAGTACATCCAGCTTAGGTAATACTTTTGAACCTACTGCGGCTTCCAGTTCCTTCACTTTCGCCAGCGACTCGGCATTTTTACCCGAACGGAAGAGATAGTCGGCCATTACGAGATCCAGTACCGGGTCTTTATCGGCATTGGCGATGTATTTGTCCAGGTATTCCTTCGCACGGTTTACATCGCGGGTAGCATAGTAGTCATAATAAGTAAAATAAACAGGCGGGAAGGCAGGATCTGCTTCTATTGCACTGTTAAAGTTCTGCTCGAACAGTTCTTTGTTATTCTGGCTCTGGTAGATCTTACCGATACGGAAAAAAGCACGTGCATTTTTAGGATCTCTTGTTAAAGCTTCCTGGTAGGCCTTAACGGCATCGCCACCATTTTCTCCGCCCAGTTTCAGGTAATTGATCCCCATGTTGATCAGGATATCCGGATCGGTCAGATCAATCGCAGCAGCCTGTTTCAGTTTCTCAATGGCATAACTATGGTCTCCTTTGTCACTGCTCACTTCCGCGTTGGCCCGGCCAATGGCATTCAGGATAGCAGGATTGGGTTTGCCCTTGTTTTTGCCCTTTGTTTCAGTGGTAGCTGTAATAGCCTGCTCAAATTTCTGCTTTACAGCATTGATGTCTTCTTTTTCCAGGATCCCGATATGTCCCATTCCCACCAGCAGCCAGGCATCGCTGCCTACTTCCTGTAATCCCTTTTGGTACAGTGCTTTGGTAGCCTGTATCTGCTCAGGGGTTGGATCACCGCCATCTGTTGCCAGCATCGCCTGTCCTAACCAATAAATCGCCTGGGGGTCTTTCGGATTGGCATCATAAGCTTTCTGAAATGCTTCTTTGGCACTCTTGTTCTTTTCATAATTCAGGAACTTGATGCCAGCTGGAATCTGCGCCATCAAACACTGTGCAGCAAGCATTGCTGTAAACATCAGAGAAACGGTCTTCTTCATTTTGCTTTTTTTATAATTATAGTGTCAATCTGCATCTTTGATTTTTCCTAACCGCTGGTTAAACCCCATC
>SCVK01000518.1 GCA_004297075.1 Chitinophagaceae bacterium | reverse complement strand
GTCCACGTCGCGATTGCTGACACCCGCTGCAAAGTCTCGGTGAAGACCAGCCAACTCGGCGTCGACGCCGCACAGGTGTGCATCGGAAAAGGCGGCTTCCGCGTGCGGGCCGCCGCCACCACTTTGGACTTGGATTCGATGTCGATCGTCACTTACAGCGAGGACCCCACCACTTACCTGGCCAACGCCATTGGCGCACATAACATCACACCGCTGAGTGTCACAATCACCGACTCCACCGAGCGCCATGCGCGAATCGTTTTCGACACCACTCCCACCGCCGGCCGGCCGTCGCCGTACGTTCGGGCCATCGGCGCTCGCGGGCTCAACGTCCGCCTGGCTTCGTTCCTCACCGGCTGGCACATCCAGCTCTGCACCCCACTGTGCACCACCGACCGGTGCATTCACCCCTCACCAGCGGCCCCCGAGCGATCGCCTCATGACGTCAACAGAATCCTCGGTCGAAATCTGGCGGGACCCCGACACCGGATGGCTGCACTGTGAGCTCGGCACCATCTCTCCGGCGAACGTCTGGCGCACCGACCCGGGCCGCATCCACGACATGGGGGAGCTGATTCTGGTCACCGTCCCGTTCGTGCGCGACACCCGCAGCCTCGCCGAACTGGGCATTGACTTCACCGTCACCGACGGCGTGGCCCGCACCGTGGCCACCAACGGAACCTGGCACCACCGTCTGCAGCCTGCGCACTGGCGCGCCGGGATCGTCCCGAATGGTTGGTCCGAGACCATCATGCTCGGCCGAGCACAGCCCTGACCGCTAACAGCCATGCCGATAGATCAAGGAGAACGACCGATGAAACACTCACGCACACTTGCGGTTTCCGATGTGAAGAGCGTTGACGCCCCAGGCGTCGAGGCACCCGAGGACGATTCGTGGTCGTACACCGATGACAAGGCCGTGCCGGCGACCGTGACCGTCAAGCCGACCGCCAGCAATGCCTACGGCCCGCCGATCTTCCTGAAACTCCAGCGCGGCGACGATGCCGTCAGCGTCTGGCTCGACCGAGACACCTGGGAAGCGATGTACCAGGCGGGTATTGCGGCCCACGATGTTCGTGTCGAACTTACCGAGCAGGGCTGGACATAGCGACACTTCTGCGCCCGTAGCATCAGCTTGCAGCGAGCTGGGTGCTCGACGAAAGGACTCTCAATGACCGTGTCAAGCCGCCGCCGTGGCGATTTGAGATCG
>SCVK01000218.1 GCA_004297075.1 Chitinophagaceae bacterium | reverse complement strand
AGGGTATTATTGATCTCTAAATTGCTCATTTTGTTAAATCAGGCTAAAGGTAACAACGAATCTGCTTTTCACCATGCTCAATTGAGAAATAACTGTAATTTTAGACACATTTTATGTACCTGATCCCACTACGAACATACGACCGGAGATATACGTGGTTATTAACCTGCTGTCTTTGCTTATTTTTCCTGCTTTTTGCTGCTGATGGCTATTCGCAGGCAGCCGGTGTGCCGGTAGAAGTGAAGAAACCCAAAAACTACGAAAACAGGACTCTTCCTTCTGAAAGAACAGGTAATAAACCCTTCACTTTGCCGCGCCGGATATATAACAATACAACAAGCCGGTTCAATTATTATTTCAATGCCAATACCAAACTGAACGAAGCATTAGAGAATGCCAAAGCCGGTTTCCAGGACGATTATACCAAACTTTTGCCTTTTTATAATTATACGCTCGAAGAAACTGCCAAGGGCCAGATGGATTCCATCATCTACAAATGTACAGCTGGCATTTTGCTGCACGATCTGCGCAGCGATTGGGTAGACAAACTCTACCTGCTCATGGGCAAAGCCTATCTGTTCCGGAAAGATTTTGACTCGGCCAGCTCGGTATTTCATTATATCAACTACGCTTTCTCCCCCAAAGACAATGGATACGATATTCCGATCGGTAGCAATGCCAGTAATACCAATGGTGTTTTTACCATCGCTACCAGTGAGAACCGGAGTCTCTGGAAAAAACTCACCACGGCCCTGCCCAGCCGCAACGAAAGTTTTCTGTGGCAGGTACGCAATTATATTGAGTTGGATCAATTGGCAGAAGCCGCGGGTTTACTGGAACTGATCGGAACGGACCCTAATTTTCCGGAGCGGTTGCAGGCAGATTTTCATGAGATGATGGCTTATCTCCTCTACAAGCAACAGGTATACAATGGAGCGGCCGATCATTTATTGAAGGCACTGAACAAAGCGGGTTCCAAACAGGAAAAAGCACGCTGGGAATACCTGGCCGGACAGTTATACCAACTGGGCAACCAGGAAACAAAATCCATTCAGCTGTTTGAGAGGGCTGTACAGCATACCATTGATCCGCTGCTGGAAGTATACGCCCGGATGAACATCGTAGCCATGGCTTCCGCTACACAGGAGAATGCCATCCAGCAAAACCTGAACGAGTTACTGAAAATGGCCCGGCGCGATAAATATGAAGCCAACCGGGATGTCATTTATTACGCAGCCGCACAACTGGAACTGAAACGAAAAAATTATGCCGCCGCAGAAAAACTATTGCTGAACAGTATCCGTTACAATACACAAAACCCTTTACAACGCGAACTCAGCTTTCTTTTATTGGGCGACATGAATTATCCCATCAAAAAATATGGGGCCGCTCACAGGTATTACGATAGTATCCAGACTGCTGTGTTAAAAGAAGAAGACAAACAACGGGTAGAAGAAAGAAAACCAGCCTTGAAGATCATCAGCGAAAATGAAGAAACCATTCAACGGGAAGATAGCCTGCTGCGTCTGGCCAACCTTGCGCCCGAAGAAAGAGAAGCCATCCTGAAAAAATTACTGAAACAATTACGCAAAGAAAAAGGCCTCAAAGAGGTACCGGCCGATAATCTCTCTTTTGGCAACACATTGGCAGGTACTGCCAACCCACCGGCAGATATTTTCGGAAGCAGCGGTTCAGAGTTTTATTTTCTGAGTAATTCTGTAAAAGCAAAAGGCTCCGTTGACTTTGCTTCCAAATGGGGCAACCGCCCCAATGTAGATAACTGGCGCAGGCAAACGGCGGTCAACAGTTCGTTAAGTACTATTACCAGTACTGCCACATCTGAGAAATCGGGAAAAGACAGCAGCCGGAAAACAGCTGATAAAGAATTAACCCTCTCTTCGCTGGGTAGGGATATCCCGCTAACGGCAGAACAACAGAGTGCCGCCAACCAGGCCATCATTAAGGCGCTTTTGTCCAATGCGCTTACTTTTCAGAACCAGCTGGAAGACTATCCCTCTGCCATTGATATGTACGAAGAGCTGTTGCGGCGTTATCCGGAAAGTGCGGAGGTAGAACAGGCTTTGTTCAACCTTACTTACTGTTACCAGAAAACGGGTAGTACCGGTCGCGCAGACGCTGCCCTGGCTCAATTAAAAACGGCATTCCCCGGTGGTAAAATGCTGACGCAGTTAAATACTGCCATGGCTGACAAAAACAAAGCAGACCCTGCACAGAAACAATACGAAGATATTTATGGCATGTTCCTCTCCGGCAGGTTTGAAGAAGCCAAGGAAGCCAAACTGAAAGCAGACAAAGAGTTTGGCAAGAACTACTGGACACCGCAGTTACTGTATATCGAATCGATCTATTATGTAAAACAGAAACAGGATAGTGTGGCCATTAACCGGCTGGAAAATATTGTGGGCCTGTTTGGCAGTTCGCCACTGGCAGAAAAAGCCAGAACCATGATTGATGTACTGAAGCGGAGAGAACAGATCGAAGCTTATCTGACGAACCTGAATCTGGATAAATCAGATGATCTGGCTTCCCGCCGGGTAGACCTGAATGCAACAGCACCGGTTATTGCCAATACCAACCGCACAAAAGATACCGCCCTGAATGTCCCCAAACAATTGGTAGCGGCACCCAAACAGCTGGTTGACATCAGTGATACCAAAACCATCTCCACTGCCGCAGTGATTAAAAAAGATTCGGTAAAACAGGTAGGCCCCAAAGAATTGAAAAAGATCGATTTTGGCAATGCCGTGACCGCTGCGCCTACGTTGAACAAGACCTATACATTCAATGCATCAGATACCCAATACGTAGTAGTGTTACTGAATAATGTGGATCCCATTTTTGTAACCGAAAGCCGCAACGCTTTTAACCGCTATAACCAGGATTTTTATGCCGACAGGCAGATCCAGGTGTACAACCGCCGCATCAATGCCCAGTACAATTTTCTCATGTTCGGGCCATTTGTGAATGCGGGAGATGCGCTAACGTATATAGACAAAGTAAAACCATTGGCCAAAACCAGGATCATTCCCTGGTTAACCACCGATAAATACCGTTTCAGCCTGATCAGCAATGCCAATATGGAGCTATTGATCAGCACACAGGACATTGAAGGTTATCATACCTTTATGCACCAGGTATTTCCGGATAAATTTTAACCTGAAAAAAACAACGGCTTTGTAAATCTTGTGTAGATTGACCGCCGAAACATACATTTCATCTCAGCAGTTATGACGAAGTCTGTAAAAACATTCTGGAAGATCTTTTGGGGAGGGTTCGCATTTGTTATCCTCTTCCTGCTCATGCTCAACTGGGGCTGGATCGGCGATATGCCATCGATAGATGATATTGAGAATCCCTCTGCCTCACAGGCCAGCCAGGTATTTGCAGATGATGGTACCCCCATGGGTAAATATTATATCGAAGACCGGGTAAACGTATTGACGAGGGATATCAGTAAACACGTAGTTAATGCGCTGGTAGCTACAGAAGATAAACGGTTTTATGACCACAGCGGTATCGACGGTTTTTCTTTGATGCGCGCCTTTCTTTACCTTGGCAGCGAGGGCGGTGCCAGTACCATCACCATGCAAACGGCCAAAAACCTGTTTACCGAAAACTGGAGTACCAAGAATTTTATCCTCCGCAGTATCCAGAAATTAAAGGAAGTGATCATTGCGGTTAAACTGGAGCGGAATTTTACCAAGGAAGAGATCATCACTTTATACCTGAACACGGTGGCATTCAGCGATAATGTGTACGGCATCCGTAACGCCTCCAACACTTTTTTCCAGAAAGAACCCGACAGGGTAAGTGTGGAAGAAGCCGCTGTACTGATCGGCATGATCAACGGTCCCGGTATCTATAACCCCCGCACCAATCCCCGCAGGGCGCTCGAAAGGCGGAACCTGGTATTGAACCGCCTGGTAACCAAGGGTGATCTTACGAGTGCCGAAGCAGAGATTCTGAAACGCAAACCGATTGACCTGCATTACACCAAACTGAACGAGAACAATGGTCTCGGCCCCTACTTCCGGATGATACTGGGAGAAGAAATGAAGAAATGGTGCAAAGAGCATAAAAAGAACAATGGCGACAGCTACAATCTTTACCGCGATGGATTGAAGATCTATACCACCATCAATCCACGTATGCAGTTGTATGCCGAAGAAGCCGTGGCCAAACACATCAACTACATGCAGAAGCTCCTGAACAACCAGGAGAATATCAAAAAAGGAACCGTTTGGAAGGGCTATGAAAATGTGATCGAAGCCGCGGCTAAACAAAGCGACCGCTGGCGCAACCTGAAGAAGGAAGGAATGGAAGAGGATGAAATTCGCAAAACCTTTGACCAGAAAGTTCCCATGCATGTGTTTGCCTGGAACAATACGCGTGGAAAGGATACGATCATGACACCGATCGATTCCATCAAATACCACCGCCAGATGTTACAGGCCAGTTTTATGGTCATGAATCCGCTTGATGGACAGGTAAAAGCCTGGGTAGGAGGTATTGATTACAAGACTTTTAAATTTGACCACGTTAATATCAATACCAAACGCCAGATAGGTTCTACCATGAAACCGCTGTTATACAGTCTGGCCATTGAAGAAGCCGGTTTTACCCCCAATACCACCGTGTACGACCAGCAGCAGAGTTTCGGCGGTTATGGCATGGTACCCGCTACCACCAAAACCTGTACCGGTGCCACTATGCCCATGGCGTTGGCATTGGCCAAATCAAGAAACTGTGCTACGGCCTATGTGTTGAAACAACTGGATAATAACGGTAATGAGGGAGCCAAAAGATTAATAGAATTTCTGCGTAAGTGTGATTTCACTTCCAATATACCTGCCTACCCTTCTATCGGTATCGGTGCCGTTGAATTATCGCTGATCGAAATGATGCAGGGATACAGTATGTTCCCGGGTCGGGGGTTTAACGCCAAACCCATGTATATTACCCGTATTGAGGACAGGAACGGAAATGTACTGGCCACTTTTACACCACACCGCAAAGAAGTGATCAGTGATGTAACCGCCTATTCTGTGATCAAAATGATGCAGGGTGTAATGACCCATGGAACCGGTGCCGGGATCTGGGGATATGATGTGCCGGGTGATATGGAAATAGCCGGTAAAACAGGTACCACCAACGATAACAGCGATGCCTGGTTCATGGGCTATACACCGCAATTCCTCGCCGGTGGCTGGGTGGGTTGTGATGACCGTTTTATCCGCTTTAATACAGAAAGCAAAAACGGGGAAGGCGGACGGGCAGCCATGCCGATCTGGGCCTATTTCATGGCCAAAGCAGCTGCCGACCCCAACTGTGGTATTGATACCAAACTCACATTTGTGAAACCGGATGGGGTGAATGATATCAATATCGATTACAGCAATGGCGGTGTTCCGGTACTGGGTGGTGAAGTGGAAGATATGGGTACCGGTGCTTCTACTGATTATGGAGTACCTGAGAAAATAAAGATAGAAGACATTGTACCCGAATCGCAACTGGAAGATGGTAAACCAGTGGTAAAACCGGTTACGCCAGCCACAGATCCTAAAACCGATCCAAAAGAAAAAGATACAAAAAAACCTACCGATAAATCGCAAACACAACCTGCTGCTCCCGGCAAAAAACCGCCGGTATTGATGCCGCCCAAGAAAACAGGAACAGGTAAATAATAAAATATTTTAACCGTGCCTTAGTGTATTCTAAGACTTTAAAATGGCCAAATTTAAATTTAAGCAGCCATTAAGTAATCCTGAATAAAGGGTGTTTGTCTTTTTATTACGGCAAACATCCTGTAGAGGATTTTATTCCGAAC
>SCVK01000027.1 GCA_004297075.1 Chitinophagaceae bacterium | reverse complement strand
ATCGTTGGTTTTTTCCGGCGGTAACAGATTGTCTTCCATGTGTGTTTTTCCGTGAAATTTTAGTTCTATGACAGGTTGCTAAACAGCCCTGTTTTCAGGATGGCGAAGATACTTTTTTTGCAGGGGAAAGAGGGCTAAAAAAGGGTCTTTTTTAAGGGGTTTTATCCACAGTTGTGCACAGCTTTTCCGGGGCATCGGCCAATGGGTAAAATGAGAATGTAAAGCACATGAAAAAGGGCTTCCATTTGGCTGGAAACCCTTTGCTGTATTGTATTCCAGCTAAACTGGTTAATCCACTTTTTTAACAGAGCCGCCACCGCTTTTGCTGGTATTGGATGAAGCCGAACCCTTGTAATACACATCGCTGCCGCCACTGGCATTGGCCCGGAGTTCTTTATTGGCCGTAATACGCACATCGCTGCCGCCGCTGGATTCGATGCTGCAGGTATTGGAAATAAGCTCAAATCCGTGCACATCGCTACCGCCGCTGGCATTGATGCTGAGTTGCTCGGCTCTGCCGGAAATATAGGCGTCTGAGCCCCCGCTGGCGGATATTTTCAGTTCGCCGGCAACCACTTTACCCCTGAAATCGGAACCGCCGGAAAGGGTGAGGGTAAGACGGGTGGCCGAAACTTCATTTTCGATAAATACATCTGATCCGCCGGCAGCCACGAGTTTGTCGAGCGTTTTCACAGAGACATACGCTTTCAGTTTCCGGTTGCCGAACCAGTTCAGTTTCCAGGTGCCTTCCTGGTTAAAATCGATCTTCAGTACCCCGTTGATCACTTCTGTGCGGATCCGGTTACGGTATTCATCGGAAGAAGCACTCACGGCAACGGCTTCTTCGTTGCCCTGGGTAAGGTAGAGGTCTACCCCATCGGCTATATCAATCGCGTGAAAGTTTTTAACTTCTCTGGTTGTAGCATTGGCATCGTGTACTGTTTTCTGTGCATTAACGGCCAGCGTACCAAGCAGGAAAAAAAGCAGGGATATTTTTTTCATAAGGATGTTTTTTATGAAACGGGAACTTCGGAAAAATGTTACAATTGGGACGATAAAATTTCAATGGTTACCTTTACGATCCTGCAGATGAAGATTTTCAGCGGCAGTTGTCCGGAACAGTTTAAACAGATTCTCCCAGATGAAACAGATCCTCCTCTTTGGTGCCGGCAAATCTGCCACCGTACTGATCGATTATTTAAAACAGACAGCAACAGACAAACAATGGCAGGTTAAAGTGGCCGATGTAAACCTGGCCGCGGTACAATCCAAAGTGGGCGAACATGCCTGGGTATCAGCGGTGGGTGTTTCGATCGATAATGAACCCGAAAGGCAGGCGCTGATCAAAGCGGCAGATGTGGTGATATCTTTGCTACCTCCTGCATTGCATTATACCGTGGCACTGGATTGCCTGGCTTTTGGTAAACATCTATTAACGGCTTCGTATGTAGATGACAAGATCCGGGCACTGGCCACAGATATCAACAACAAAGGCATTCTTTTTCTCTGCGAAATGGGACTGGATCCCGGTATCGATCATATGAGCGCAATGCAGCTGATTCACCGGATCAAAGCCAAAGGAGGTAAGATCCGTTCCTTCCTCTCGCATTGCGGCGGACTGGTAGCACCGGAAAGCGATACCAATCCCTGGCATTACAAGATCAGCTGGAACCCGAGAAATGTGGTTCTGGCCGGTAAGGCGGGTGCAATATACAGAGAGGATAATGCGGTGCAAACCAGGCATTACGAAAAGATTTTTACAGACTGCACCGAGGTAGCCATTGATGGTTTGGGCACACTGGCATACTATCCCAACAGGGATTCGCTGAGTTATATATCCACTTATGATCTTACCGAAACGGGAACCTTTTTGCGCACCACCCTGCGTTACCCCGATTTTTGCAAAGGCTGGCAAACAGTAATTGAACTGGGCCTGACAGATGAAACGGATGTACTGCAAACAGATGGGTTGACCGTATCTGCTTTTCTGCAGAACCATTTTGCAGCCAAAAACAGGCAGATTGATCAACTCAGTCCTTTTCAGCAGGAACAGTTTCTGTTCTTAGGATGGCAGGATGCCACCCTGATCAATAAAGGCCAGTGTAGTTCTGCTGATGTACTGCAGTTTATCCTCGAAAAACAATGGGTATTGTTGCCCGGCGATAAAGATATGGTAGTGATGCAACACGAGATCGGCTATGAGCTGGCAGGTTCCCGGTTACAGGTTACCAGTAGTCTGGTAGTAAAAGGCGAAGATCATGTGCGCACTGCCATGGCCAAAACCGTAGGGTTGCCCCTGGGTATTGCGGCAACTTTGTTACTCGAAGGAAAGATCGCAGCAACAGGTTTACATATTCCGATCATCCCCGCTATTTATGAGCCTGTGCTGGAAAAACTGGCGGAGCAGGGGATTGTGTTTCATGAAAAAGAGTGCTAAAGAATATCGAATATCGAACACCGAATGTCGAACGCCGAAATAGGAATACTTCGGCGTTCGGTGTTCTTTGTTCGATATTCGACATTCACTTCCTCTTCCCTTTCCCTTCTTTCGGTTTTGTTTTTTTCTCCTCGTCTCCCCCGGCATTGATCACCCATTCGTAATCGAGCTGTCTTTTTTCGAGGTTGGCAGCTACTACGCGGATAAACAGTTTGTCGCCCATGCGGAAACTGCGTCCGCTTCTGCGGCCCACCAGGCTGTAATCACTGTCTACATGGCGGAAATCATCATAGTCCGAAAGACTTACAATGCTGACCAGTCCTTCGCATTTATGCGCCACCGTTTCTACCCAGAATCCGAAACTGGAAACCCCGCTCACCACTCCTTCAAACACTTCCCCAATATGTTCTTTCAGGAACTCTACCTGTTTGTATTTGTTACCGGCGCGCTCACATTCCATGGCCGCACGTTCGCGCTCGCTGCTGTGTTTGCATTTCTCTTCCATCTTTTTATCGGTGATCGGTTTGTCGATAAGGATGGATTCGAGTACCCGGTGCACCAATACATCCGGATAACGGCGGATAGGTGAGGTAAAATGGCAATAGTGTTCAAATGCCAGTCCGTAGTGACCGATATTTTCTGTAGTATAAATCGCTTTGGCCATGGTACGGATCCCTAACTGCTCAAGCACATGTTGTTCCGGTTTTCCCTGCGCATCCTGTAACATGGTATTGAAACTATGGGCAATGGCCTGCGGAGTGGATGTATCGAAACTATGACCGTGTTTTTTGGCAAAAAGAATAAAGGGCGCCAGTTTTTCTTCGTCCGGCCGGTCGTGTACCCGGTATGGAAAGGGCAATGGTTTTTTGTTGATCTTCAGTTTGGCCACATTCTCTGCAACGGTGCGGTTGGCCAGCAGCATAAATTCTTCGATCAGCTGGTGCGATTCTTTGCTTTCTTTCACCACAACGGCAATGGGTTTGCCTTTTTCATCCAGTTTGAAGCGTACTTCCTGCGAGGAGAAATTGATGGCGCCCTTGCTGAATCTTTTTTTGCGTAGTTGCTGTGCGATATCATTCAATAACAAAATCTCAGCCTCGTATTTTCCCTTTTTGGTTTCGATGATGGCCTGCACATCTTCATAGGCATACCGGTGATCGGAATGGATCACGGTTTTGCCCAGCCAGTATTGTTTGATCTCTCCTTTGTTATTCATCTGGAAGATGGCGGAGAAAGTGAACTTGTCTTCATGCGGCCGAAGGGAACAGAGCTCATTCGAGATCTTCTCCGGCAACATCGGGTTCACCCGGTCGGGCAGGTAAACAGACGTGGCCCGCTTATAAGCTTCCTGATCCAGTTCCGTTTCGGGATGTACATAATAACTCACATCGGCAATATGCACACCGATCTCGTACAAACCATTGGGCAGTGTACGAATGGAAATGGCATCGTCAAAATCCTTGGCATCTGCCGGATCGATGGTAAAAGTGAGCAGATCGCGGCAGTCTCTTCTTCTTTTGATCTCTTCACTGTCCAGCACTTCGGGCAGGCGTTCGGCTTCTTCCATCACATCTTCGGGGAAGGATAAAGGGAAACCGGCCTGTGCCAGCAGTTCTTTCATGGCGGCATCATTTTCATCTTCGGGTAACATAATGCTCACAACGGTACCCACGGGTTTTTTGTCGTCCTTGTCCCATTGCAGCAAACGGGCCACTACCCTGTCTTTATTTTTGGCACCATTGAGTTCGCTCAACGGAATAAACAGATCGGGCATGGGTTTATCGGTGTCCGGAATAAAAAAAGCATAGTTGGTAGACAGCTGAATATGACCGATGAATTCTGTTTGTTTCCGTGAGATCACTTCGGTGATCTTGCCTTCTTTTTTGCCGGTACGTACATTCTCCTTGAATACTTTTACCCGAACCGTATCGCCGTTAAGGGCAGTATTGAAATCGCCGGGGCGTACGAGTACATCCCCTTCCGTGTTTTCCACAATTACATAGCCCATGCCGGAACGGGTAACTTCCAGTTTTCCTTTCAGGAGAAGCTGTGCGGCAGGTTTGCCTTTTGACTTTGACTTGGTTTTTACTTTTTTCTTGCTCATGTTGCCGGGTTGAATTGGAAGTTCGTAATAAAATCAGTCACCAGCTCATTAAATTGTTGTCCTTCATCAAATAGGAAAAAATGCCGTATCGGTAATACATACATGGGCAGTGTGGCCAGTTCTTCGGTGAACTTTACCAGTCGCACGGCGTCTTTTTCGGTGGTCAGGATCAGTTTGTCCTTCGCTTGTATGTCTTCGAATTTTTGTTTGATCTCGTTCAGGTCGTCGATGGAAAAAATGTGATGATCTGAATAATCCTGCTGGTAATACGTATGCGTTTTGGCCAGCAGGTATTCTTTCAGTGGTTTGGGATTGGCAATGCCGCATACGAGTAAAACTTCATCACGTGGGGTGATCAGCCATTCATCGTTGCGGTTGGCAATATGGTAAGGCGTGCCGTATTCGATGGTGGTGAAAAACACTTTTTGGTCGGCTTCGGGTTTCAGGCTGCGGATGATCTTCTGTTTGGCTTCGGCGGAGAGGTTGTAAGGACATTTGGTAACAATGATGATCTGGGCCCTTTTGGCAGATGACCACTGGTCGCGCAGATCGCCGGTAGGCAGAAAAAAATCCTGTGGGTAGAGATTGCTGAAATCGGTGAGCAGAATATTAAACCCTGCTCTTACCACCCGGTGCTGGAATGCATCGTCGAGGATAATGGTCTGCAGATCCGGTACATCCTGCAGTAAATGCGGGATGCCCACGATTCTTTCCTCGCAGGATGCCACGGCCACCCGGGGATATTTGTTGTGGAAGAGCATGGGCTCATCTCCAATCTCAAGCGCAGTAGTTGTCTGGTTGGCCAATACATAGCCCTTGGTTCTTCTTTTATAGCCCCGGCTTAAAGTGCCTACTTTGAATCTGGGCGAAAGCAGTTCTACCAGGTATTCCACCATCGGCGATTTGCCTGTACCACCTACAGAAAGATTGCCGATGCAGATCAACGGAAAATTGAATTCGGCCGATTTGAGGTATTTTTTATCGAATAACCAGTTACGTATCACGATCACCAACCCGTAGATCAGTGAAAAGGGTAATAGTAAAACACGGAAAGATTTCAGGAAGATCGTGTTAAAATTCATAGGTCTGCTGCGGCGTGATACA
>SCVK01000217.1 GCA_004297075.1 Chitinophagaceae bacterium | reverse complement strand
TGGTATACGTGATCCAGCAGCTGCGCTGTGCTTCGGGTTTGATGCGGGGTGTATTGGTATAAGAAAAACCAACGATCTCCCCGTCGCCTTTCTGTTCTTCCATTTTGCTGTAATCAAGGCTGCGGCCATCAACCCTGGGCGGGGTTCCTGTTTTCAGGCGGTCGCTTTCAAAACCATATTCCACCAGTTGTTCGGTGATACCGGTAGCTGCTTTTTCGGCTACCCGTCCACCGCCAAACTGCTTCTCTCCAATATGTATGATGCCGTTTAGGAAAGTACCACTGGTAACCACAACCGATTTAGATCTTACCTCGTGCCCCAGTCCGGTAACCACCCCGCAGGCTTTGTTTCCTTTGATGATAATGGAGCGAACCATGTCCTGGTAAAAATCCACGTTGGGTGTTTTCTCCAGCATTTCGCGCCAGGTGGCGGCAAAGAGCATCCGGTCGTTCTGGGTTCTCGGACTCCACATAGCGGGTCCCTTGCTCCTGTTCAGCATCCGGAACTGGATAGTACTCAGGTCGCTCACAATCCCACTGTATCCACCCATCGCATCTATCTCCCGAACGATCTGTCCTTTGGCAATTCCACCCATAGCAGGGTTACAGCTCATCTGGGCAATGGTCTGCATGTTCATAGTGATCAGCAATACCTTGCTGCCCATATTGGCGGCAGCGGCAGCGGCTTCACATCCGGCGTGACCGGCACCAACAACAATCACATCATATTCTGGAAACATAGGCGGCAAAGATAAATCAGGCTTGCTGGCCTGCGGAGAATTTTCTGAGGATTTCCCTTTCTAATAAAATGCTGGCAAGGGGCATACCCTCGTTCAGGCTGGCCAGTTCTTCCCGGGTTAAATTGCCGATGCTTTCGAGCTGTTCTTTGTGTTGGTTGATAAAATTCTCAATAGCAGGGAACTCCCTGTTGCTCATCGCCTCTATTAAACGGATTTTCTCCAGCATTTTACTACAGAGGGCCAGGCCGGTTTTCTCATATAGGCGGGTGAAATAGGCTTTTACGGATAGGAGGTCGATCGTATTCTCCGGATTCTTTTCCTGGTCAATCGGTTCTACCCGCAGATTGATAAAACTCCAGCACAGATAAAGGTCCTCCTCCACCGAATAATCAAAGTAGGTGGCGGGCAGGATATGGTCGAACTGCCAGGCTTTTCCAAAATTATCCCAGTTCAGCCCTGCCGTAAACTGGCACTCGAACCATTGCCGTAGCGTGGCATTGTCTAAGCCGAAATAGTGGGCATAGGCTTCACTGGGTAGTTTCTCCAGTACATACCTTCTATAGGCTAATTGCCATTTCCTTTTTTCCCGGGTACGGAGCAGGGCATCGGTTATTTCCTCCTTAGGGGTCCATCTCTTTCTGGCCATACCCAAAATTAATATGTTCCGGGGTGAAACTGGGATTCGTGGAACTATTTTTCAAATCAATGTTCCGGGGTGAAACTGGGATTCGTGGAACAAGGGACTTATTGCTGACAGGCAAAGTCCTGCACCAGAAACCATTGATCCTTACCATACAAGGCTGAACCAACTCCTATTTCTCTCAAGTTGGGATCTAACAATGTTTTCCGATGGCCTAGTTCTGGGAGGCCGATATCTAAATAAAGCAGAACAACAGCTAAAAGAGGGCTCTGGCTAAGCGAAATATTCTCATTTGCACATTTGCGGATCCCAGCCAGCTTCATGCGGGTGCCAAAATCGGTCCCATTGGTAGATGTATGACTTGGTCTGGCATTTTTACCGGCGATATCTGCTGCGTGTGCCTGGGCGGTTTTTACCAATTGGGTATTGAGGGTAAACAAAGGAAGCGAGCCTACCCTGCTAAACGCTAACTCTAAACTCCGGGCCTCCTGTTTATTCAGGCTGGGAAAAAGCCTAAGAATGGGTACCACGGCACTATCCCAAAATATTTTTGGGTTATTGCGGCTAAAGTTGGTCCAGTATAAAAGGCCTTTGGCTTCTTTGGATAATAACAGGTAACCGGGTTGAGAAAGATTCCATCGATCTACTTCCGCATCGCGGATGACGGGTTCGGGAACCTGTTTGGTTTCCAGTTCAACAACCGACCATTGAGAAAAAGAAAAAACGGGAACCACCAGGAAAAGGAAGGACAGGGTTTTACGCATGCAACTGCTGTTTCTCAAATAAACGTAAATACTGATCCTCTTTCTTTCGCATCAGGGCAATTTCACTTTTCTTTTTGTCTTTGTACCCGCACAAATGCAGGGCACCATGAAAGATCACCCGTAATACTTCCTGCCGAAAGCTGATACCGAGGTTGGCGGCATTGTCTCTGACCCTGTCCAGGCTGATATAGACTTCCGCTTCTACCGGGGCACTTTTCTCAGACAGACCGAAAGTGATAATATCCGTGTAATAATCATGCTGCAGAAAATCGCGGTTCATCTGCAGCAAAAAAGCGTCTGAACAGAAAACATAGGTGATCTGGCTGAGCGCTATTTTTTCTTTCTTAAAAATACCGGCTACAAAGGCCTTGATGGTGTTTTTACCAGCAAGCGAAAGGCGTTGATCGGCATAACGGAATTGTACTTGTGACATAGTTGGGTATTACTCCAAAATTCGTAACAAAAACGGATGCTACCGCTTTACCTTTAAATATTAATCAGCCGAAATGAAACGATTGTCAGATTTAGCCGTTGGTCAGCATGCAGTG
>SCVK01000216.1 GCA_004297075.1 Chitinophagaceae bacterium | reverse complement strand
ATAGATTTTATTAATTTATTTTTCATACAAACGTATTTATTGTGTTGATCTGAAATAACAGTTTAGAAATTAGCCCTCAATCCAAAGTTCATACCGATCGGTGTTGGCAGGTTTCCGTAATCGAAACCAAAACCACCAATACCTTTTGATGCAGCAGTATTACCATTAGACGCAGGATCAGCACCTGTATAGTTGGTGAACAGCAACAGGTCATTTCCGGTAAAGAATACACTCAGCGACTTCAGACCTCTGATTCTACGGATCGCTGATGCAGGCAACTGGTAACTCAGGGTAACATCCCTTAAACGCAGCCAGTTCACATCACGCTCGATGAATTCTTCTTCAGGCATGGTAGTGTAATATTGCTGGTTGTAATAAGGAATTACTGCAATGGTATTCTTTGTTGGGTTAGCTGTATTCTGATAACCATCATTCAACACACCTTCAACTACTCTTGGTGTAGTACGGTCTGCCGTATGTTTTGCGCTTCTGCCCTGATAGGTCAGGTACATTTCAGTGGCATTAAAGATATCTCCACCTACTTTCAGATCCCAGAGGAAACTCAGGTTCCAGTTCTTGTATCGGATATTGTTGCTGGTACCCAATGTAAAGTCAGGCGTTCTGTCGCCACGTACTTTAAACGTACCATCAATCACCGGTAAACCGGTAGCCGGGTTAATCAGGATATCACCTCTGTCATTTCTTGCATAACCAAAAGAAGTAATGGTTCCTGTAGAAGATTCACGGATCAAACCACCTCTTGCATTACCATATAACCAGGTATCAGCAATATAGTATTCATACGCAATAGACTCGGGCAGTTTCATCACTTTACTCCACATATGCGCAAAGTTGAAACGGATATTCCAGTTCAGGTCTTTTTTCCTGATCGGGGTAAAGTCCAGACTCAACTCAACACCCTGGTTACGGGTAGTAGCCGCATTCTGTGTGTTCAGGATAAAACCGGTACCATAACTGGCACGGAATCCCTGGCTGATCTGGTCGTATGCCAGCGTATTATAGTATGCCGCGTCAATTGATAATTTGTTATCAAACATTTTCAGTTCTGCTCCTATTTCATAGGTATTCTGACGCTCTGGTTTCAGATCAGGGTTGTTGTTGTCAAATCCGTAAGAATACGCAGTGATCGGCGAACTGGCAAAGTTGTTCACGAATACAGATTGGTTACGGTAAGGATCAGACAAACGGGCTGTGCTCGCCAGAGAAGTTCTTAATTTGGCGTAGTTCAGCAAACCGCTTTTCTTCAACCCGGGGAAGATATCGGTAACAATCACACTCAAACTACCACCGGGATAGTTGTAGTTACGATTGGCAGCAGTAAAGATCGAAGCTGCTTCAAAACGGTGTGTATAGTTGAAGAAGATCACGTTCTTATAGCTGATAGCTGCTTCACCGAAATAAGCCATCTGCCTGGAGATAGACAGGTTATATCCACCAGCATTGTTACGCAGTAAACGAACCCTTGTATTGGTTTTTGTATTGCTGCTGTCATTTCCGTAAGGATCTGTCAAACCTGTTCCGAAAATGGCGAACATCTGTCTTTCATAATCCTGCCACATGGTTCCGGCCATACCACGTAAAGAAAAGTCGCCCACTGTTTTACGCGCAGTAGCTGTAATGGTGTGGTTGTAACCATAATATTTCACCCAGTAATTATCCAAAGCACCACCGGTTGCAAGACTATACTGGCTGGACTGAGGATGGTATCTTGTATAACCGGTTGTATTATAAGTATTATAACCGAAACGTCCGGCAAGGGTTAACCAATTGGTAGGATAGATATTTACACCCAGGTTCAGGTTATACTGGTTGGTCTTATCCTGGCTATGGTTTCTGTAAACACTGAACAGCGGATTATCCGTTTCAGAATTCGGACTTGCCGCATAAATGGTCTGTTTGTTACCAGATGCATCCTGGTAATCCTGCATATTGTTATCAGAAGGCCATACATACAGGTTCAGCAGGTAACCACCGGCACCACGTAATGGCTTTTCATTGATAGAATTGGTATAAGTAACAGATGGGGTGATATCCATGAACTTACCGAATTTGGTAGAGTTGGATACACGCAGGGTAAACCTTTTGAAATCATTGGTTGGAATCACACCGGCCTGATCTAAATAAGATACAGATACGCGGTAAGAGGATTTCTGTGTACCAAAATCCAGACCCAGGTTATGGGTTTGTGTGAAACCTGTTCTGAAGAAATTATGCAGGTTATCATACTTTTTGGTATCCGCAGGATAAGCTGGTCCGAAATACGTACCGGAACCACTGTTGAAGATATTCTGGGAAACACCGTTGGTACCTGTACTGTAATTATCATTGGTTTCCAGGAAACGGTTCACTTTTTGCAAACGGAAACTGTTATCGTAGCTCACATTAATCTTACGACCAACTTCAATTCTCGCTTTTTTGGTAGTGATCACAATCGCACCGGAACTTGCCTGGCTACCATACAACGCTGTGGCTTCTGGTCCTTTCAGCACTGTTACCGATTCGATATCGTTAGGGTTGATATCCGCAATACGGTTGGTATAGTCATTGTTACGGTTAGGCCGGTCGGAAGCCAGACCCAGTGAAGAACCTCCATTCGAAGTCTCATCCACCGTAGAGTTATCCATGATAATACCATCTACTACAAATAAAGGCGAGTTACTTAATGAGAGAGAGTTAAATCCACGCAGTACAATCTGAGAAGATGCACCCGCAGCACCTGTAGTAGGTGTAATGGTTAAACCGGATACCCTACCCTGCAAACTGTTCAGGAAGTTCTCACGCTGGGTTTCAGCGATCTCTTTTCCCTTTACAGTTTGGGTTGAGTAACCCAGCTCTCTTGGCTTACGTTTGATGTCCATGGCTACTACCACTTCTTCGAGCTCCGCAACCTCGGCTCTCAGCACCAGATCCATTTTGGAACCGGTTACTGTTACACGTCTGGTTTCAAAACCAACTGATGTAATCAGCAGGGTTTGTCCATTGGAAGCTTTGATGGTAAATACACCCTTATCGTTGGTCTGGGTAACACTGGATGTTCCCACCACACGAACGGTTACACCTGCCAAAGGTGCTCTTTTGTCTGCATCCTGTATAGTACCGGATACGGTCTGACTTTGCCCGAAAGCAGGCAACGAGAAAATGAAAAGCAGTAGAACTACCACTTTCATCAAAGAAGCGACTTTTCTCATAACTAGTTTTTTGGTTTCTTATTCTGTGAGTACTTGTTCCGGAAATCAAACATTCCTGTTTAATCCCTTAAGACAGTAGAACCCTGCAAAACATTGCATCATTTAACAATTTTTTTTACGCAAAAAGCTGCAAAAAAATCAATGTTGAAACACGCTTGCGGTAATTCTATAGCAATGTTAAAATTTGTCTATCATATAAACGAATTTATTTAGTCACCATTTCTTTCCACATGGATGAACGGCAAGGGGTTGGAGCGGATCTGCAAAAAACGCAAAAACCGGCAATCTCAGTAAAAGCAGGAAATATTACAGAACCGTGATCCCCTTCTCCCGGTAAGGAAGCAGTAAAGGGTCTTCCGGATCCAGTTCAGTGATCAGCATATCGATCTCCTCGGGCGTACATACCTGTAAGCGCTGGATCGTATTGAGTTTTTCGGAAATAGCCAGCGAAATGGTTTTATTGGCGCAGTTGATCATGGCCCTTTTTACTTCTATGATCTCCCATTCCAGGTCAGTGATCCCAAACCCGGCATCGATACTGTTGGTTCCCAGAAAACAGAGATCGGCCTTGATCTGGGCCAGCCGCTGCACTACCTCGGCCCCTACCGACATCTGGGCATTCTTCAACAGCTTATTCCCTACAAAAATGACTTCGCAGGTAGGATGTTCCAGTAATTCCAGGGCAATGGGCACACTAACGGTGATAAAAGTGGCATTCAGATCGGGTGGCAGCGATTTTACCAGCTCTCGGATGGTGGTTCCGCCGGATAATAACACCATCATGCCATCCTGTATGAGCTGAATGGCTTTATAGGCAATGCTTTTCTTTTCGGGCAGGGAATAAATCGTAGGACTTTCCAGTGTAAAATGGAAGGATTTTGACAGGGCTCCCCCATGCACTTTGATGAGTTTCCCATCTTCCGCCAACTCCTGCAGATCGCGCCGAACCGTGTCTTCCGACACATCCAGCTGCTCACTCAAATCAGAGGAGAGTACTTTGTTATGGAC
>SCVK01000517.1 GCA_004297075.1 Chitinophagaceae bacterium | reverse complement strand
GCCGCGCTCACGGCAGCCAGGATCCACCAGCCCTGGCGCGAACCCAGGCGGGCGGCGTCCATGCCGGGGATCTCGGCGTGCAGGCCGATCGAGGGCCAGAAGTGGAACACCAGCCAGCCGGCGGCGGCGGTCACCAGGGCCAGTGGCAGCGCGCGCAGCGTGGTGCCACGCCACAGGGCCACGCCCATCACGGCGAACACCAGCAGCGCCATGCTGAAGGCGTGCAGCACGTTGGCGGCGAAGGTCCAGGCGGTGCGCTCGAAGCCGTCGGCCGGGGCCCACGCTTCGGCTTCCTCGGCCATGGCATGGCCCTCATGACCGGCGTGGCCGGCCGGTGCGGCCTCGGTGGTGGTGGCCGGCGCTTCGATCTTCTGGTCTTCATAGACCTCGGCGGCCAGGATGATGGGCACGGCCTGCAGGTGCTGCACACCGGTCTGCACGATGCCCACGGCGAGGGCCACGGCAAGGCCGGCCCAGATCAGTCGTTGAAAAATCATGATCGATGCTCCTTCAGTGGCAGGGCTTGACCGTCACATGGCGCACGTCGTGTGCCGCGTTGTGCGCGACCGGGCTCTCGGCAAACGCCACACCGTAGAGAACCACCAGCCCGAGGGCGGCGGCGGCGGCCAGTTGCAGCAGCAGGCTGCGCACGGCGGACGTGACGCCCGAGGGCGCCGTGGTGCTGGTTCCAATCATGGGGTGCTCCATTTCAAGAAAGGTTGAGGCGTGCGGACAGGGAAGCCGGGCGCCGCGCCTTTCGGCGCCCGGGCAGGAACAGGGAAAAACGAAGGCTCATGCGTCGGACCCCACCAGGCTGGGCGGCAGGCGCGCGAGGATGCCGCTGCGCAGGCGCGCGGGCCGCTCGTTGCGCAGCAGGTTGCCGTCGCTCGCGGCAGCGTGCAGGCCGGCGCAGGCGAGCACGTGCTCGGCCGTCTCGGCGTCGGGCACCAGATCGCCGAACAGGTAGGTGTGTTTGCCCGGCGCCTGAAAGGCCACCGAGCAGGCGCGCGAGCAGCTGCTCAGGCAGGCCATGCCGCGCACCCGCACCAGGGGCTCGGCGCCGCGCCCTTGCGCGGCCTGCACGGCCTCGAACAGGAGCGCGCCGGCCGCCGGCTCGTCGCGCGAA
>SCVK01000451.1 GCA_004297075.1 Chitinophagaceae bacterium | reverse complement strand
GAACATGGAGGATCGCGCCGACGAGCAGGGCGTGGCTGGTCTTTTCCCAGTGGTTTCGTCGCTCGAGGCTTCCTTCGGGATCGACCAGCACGTCGGCGACATTCTGCACGTCGCGCACCTCCCACGCGCCGCGCCGGACTTCGAGGAGCGGATTATAAGAGGCCGATGCGGGGTTCGTCGGATCGAAGAGCAGCACCCGGCCATGCTTTGCGCGAAAGCCCGCGGTGAGCTGCCAGTTCTCGCCCTTGATGTCATGGACGATGCAGCTTCCCGGCCAGGTGAGGAGGGTCGGCACCACGAGGCCGACGCCCTTTCCGGATCGGGTCGGCGCGAAGCAGAGGACATGCTCGGCGCCATCGTGACGCAGATATGTTCCGGCCATGCGCCCGAGAATGACGCCATCGGGGCCGAGCATGTTCGCCGCCCGTATCTCTCGCTCCTGCGCCCAGCGCGCCGATCCATAGGTCTCGGCCCGTCGGCGCTCGCGCGCGCGCCATACCGACATGCTGATCGCGACGACGACCGACAGCAGCCCGCCCGACGCGGCGATGGCGGCACCGCGGTAGAAGATCGGCGGCGCATAGGCGTCGAAGGCAAACCACCACCAGAAGAAGGCGGGCGGCGGATAGACGGGATAGTCGCCGATGCGGAACCAGGGGGCACCGAGCGCAGCCTGAAATCCGAGCGCTTCCGCCGTCGATTGGGTCGCGGTCCAGATCGCCGCGAGGACGATCAGCAGCACCGCGAAGGTCTGGCCCCATAATATCCTGTCGCTCACCGTTGATCCTTTCTCAGATTGCGATCCCGCGGCTGCGGCCGAGGGTCCAGTCGATGCCGCCCGCAGTGGCGGTGCCGGTGACATGCTGCCCGAGGTGCCGGTCGAGCGCCGGGCGCCAGGGCACGAGTTGAAAGCCAAGCCCGTCGTCGATCATCGCGAAGCGCCCCGAGGCGAGCGACACGCGCTCGCGGTAGGTCCCGCTCACCGCGTCGCCGGTGGCCGGCGGGCGATGCGCGAGCCCGGTGCGCGCGGCGATGGTTTCGCAAGCCGCCTCGAGGTCGCGCCGTTTCAGCGTCTCGATGAGATCGGGCGCCAGAACGAGCTTGCCATGCTCATGGCTCGCAAGGCCGTCGCTCGCGAGAAACTCGGCGCGCGCGGCCATGGCGCGGCGAACATCGATTCCGAAGCCCGTGGTTGCTGCCATTGGTCTCGCCGCGACCAGCTCGCGGTCGAGCCAGGTTGC
>SCVK01000516.1 GCA_004297075.1 Chitinophagaceae bacterium | reverse complement strand
GACAGAAGTAATTATTTTATTGATATTGATCGTGATCAACGGCCTGTTTTCGATGGCCGAGATCTCGCTGGTTTCGGCACGTAAGGCAAGACTGGAGGCACAGGCCCTGAAAGGGGATACGGATGCCAAAAAAGCCCTGCAACTGGCTAATCACCCCGAAACCTTTTTATCTACGGTGCAGATAGGTATTACGCTGATCGGCGTATTAACCGGTATTTACTCCGGCGATAGTTTCAAAGTTCCCCTGCAGCAATGGCTGATGAAATTTGATTGGCTGGCACCTTACAGCAGCACCATCGCCACCACTTTTATTGTGATCATTCTTACCTATCTCTCGCTGGTATTGGGAGAGCTGGTGCCCAAACGTTTGGGATTGAGTAATCCTGAAAAGATCGCTAAATCGGTAGCAGCACCTATGCGCATTGTTACCTGGATCATGTATCCGTTCATCTGGTTACTGGGTATTTCGGCCAACAGCATTATCCGTTTATTCAATATCAAAAGCAACGATAACCAGGTAACCGAAGAAGAGATCAAAGCCATTATCAGCGAAGGAACAGAACATGGTGCCATTGAAGAAGCGGAACAGGATATCATTGAGCGGGTATTCCATCTCAGCGACCGTAACATCACTTCCCTGATGACACACCGTAGCGAGATCACCTGGATAGATGGGAAAAAAACGATCGGTGAAATAAAAGCCTCGATGGAAGAAGTGATCCATTCCATTTACCCGGTTTGTGAAGACGATATCGACCATATCAAAGGGGTGGTCAGCATCAAAGACCTTTTTGCCGCCGACCCATCTGCTACCGTTTTTTCCATCATGGGCGATGCCATGTATGTGCCGGAAAACAATACGGCCTACCAGGTGCTCGAAAAATTCAAACAGACCAAGATCCACCACTGTTTTATTGTAGATGAATACGGAAGTGTGCAGGGACTCATGACATTAAACGATATCCTCGAAGCCATTGTAGGCGATATTCCGCAGGAAGAAGATGAAGAACATGAGATCATCGAAAGGGCCGACGGTTCTTTCCTGATCGATGCCCAGCTCCCTTTCTACGATTTTCTCTCCCATTTTGATAAAACAGAATGGATGCTGGAAGGCGACCAGGACTTTGATACCCTCGGTGGCTTTATCATCCACGAACTCGAAAAGATCCCCACCACCGGCGAAACCATGGAATGGAAAAATTTCACCTTCGAAATCGTGGATATGGATAATCACCGGATCGATAAGATTCTGGTGACGGTGAAGGAGTAGCGAACAGATGAACAGATGAGCAAGGAACGGATGAACAGATGATCGGATCTGAAAAACTTAATGGGTGGGTTTAGATCAATACCCTCTGTGAAACGCTGTATCTCTGTTCCTCTGTGTTCAAAATAGTCATCTTTGAATATCACTCAAAATCATCCCTATTCGTTTGCAACACAGAGACACGGAGTGACAGAGTA
>SCVK01000215.1 GCA_004297075.1 Chitinophagaceae bacterium | reverse complement strand
TCGCCGGAAAGATCCACTTTTTTATCCTTGCAACCCCAGCCGATGAACAGGAGCAGGAGCCATGGCAGGCATTTCTTCATAACCGAATATTTCGATAAAAATACAGTTTTCGGGGTAAGTGGCTGAATTGGCGCTGAGATAATGGAGAATTATTTTTAGATTTACCTAAAAATAATTTTAGAGATTATGAGTTTCTCCATCACCGAAGAGAATTATATCAAAGCCATTTTTCACCTGCAGCAGGGAGAAGGTACGGTTTCTACCAACGAACTGGCGGCGGAATTGCATACCAAAGCCGCATCGGTAACGGATATGCTGAAAAAACTGAAAACCAAAAAACTGCTCAGCTACGAAAAATACAAAGGGGTACGCCTCAGCGGCGAGGGAAAGAAACTGGCCCTGGCCATTGTACGCAAGCACCGTTTGTGGGAATATTTTCTGGTAGATACCCTGCAGTTCGGCTGGGATGAAGTGCATGAAGTGGCGGAGGAACTGGAGCATATCAGCAGTAAAAAACTGGTGGAGAAACTGGATGCTTTTCTCGGTTATCCCAAATTTGATCCGCACGGGGATCCAATTCCTGATAGCCATGGAAAAATGGCCGTGCAACAGCATATCAACCTCATAGATCTTCCGGTAAATAAACCGGCAGAAGTAAGTGGTGTGGGCAGCCAGTCTACCGAATTACTCGAATTACTCAAACACAAACATATCGGTATCGGCACCCGTTTGGAGATCAAACGGAAATTCAGTTTCGATAACTCTATCGAGATCAAACTCAAAAACCAGAATGCCTTCACCATCAGCCAGCAACTGGCACAGGCATTGTTTGTAAAACTTATGTAGTTATGATGAATCGTTACCATGGTGACCAGTCTTTGAGTGAAGTGCACGAATCCGTAGACACCACTGCACCGCGGAAAGGCTGGCGGAGAATATTGGCGTATATCGGTCCGGCTTACCTGGTAAGTGTGGGTTATATGGATCCCGGTAACTGGGCCACGGATCTGCAGGGGGGGGCCAAGTTTGGTTACCAGCTGATCTGGGTACTGCTGATGAGTAACCTGATGGCGTTGTTATTGCAAAGCCTGAGTGCCAGACTGGGCATTGTACGTAGACGCGATCTGGCCCAGGCCAACCGCGAAGTATACCCGCCACTGGTCAATTTCTGTTTATACATTCTGGCAGAATTGGCCATTGCGGCCTGCGACCTGGCAGAAGTGCTGGGCATGGCCATCGGGATCCATCTCTTAACCGGGTTGCCCCTGATCTGGGGTACGGCCATTACCGTGCTGGATACTTTTTTATTCCTGCTCCTGCAACGCTGGGGCATCCGTAAAATGGAAGCATTTATCATCTGCCTTGTGGCCATTATCGGTGGATCTTTTCTGGTGGAGATCCTGCTGGCCAAACCGCAGATGGGTGAAGTGATGAAGGGATTTATCCCTACTTCGTTAAGTCATGAAGCCTTATATATCGCTGTAGGTATCATCGGTGCCACTGTTATGCCGCATAACCTGTATTTGCACTCAGCCCTGGTACAAACCCGGAAGATCAGCAATGATGCCAAAGGGATCCGGCGGGCGTTGAAATACAACCTCATCGACAGCACCATTGCCCTGAATGCCGCTTTTTTTGTGAATGCGGCCATACTGGTACTGGCTGCCAGCGTGTTCTTTGCCAGTGGCAATACACAGGTAGCACAGATCCAGGATGCACATCAGTTGCTGGCACCTTTACTGGGAAGTAAGCTGGCACCCATCCTGTTTGCAGTGGCCTTGATTGCGGCAGGGCAGAGTTCTACCCTAACAGGTACACTGGCCGGTCAGATCGTGATGGAAGGATACCTGCAGTTACGGATCAATCCCTGGTTACGCAGGCTGCTGACGCGTTTGATTGCAATCGTGCCGGCGGTGATAGTGATCCTTTTGTATGGCGAATCCAAAGTGGATGACCTGCTCGTATTCAGCCAGGTGATCCTGAGTTTGCAGTTGGGTTTTGCGGTGATTCCCCTGATCCATTTTGTGAGCGATAAAAAAACGATGGGGCAATACGCCATCAAGAACTATGTAAAAGTAGCTGCCTGGCTGGTAGCCATCGTATTGGTATTTCTGAATGTGCGGCTGGTAGGAGAGGAAATGTACAAAGTGCTGGAATCATCCACCGCCTGGTATTGGAAAGGGGTACTGGTATTGGCTATCCTGGCGTTTATCTGGCTCTTTCTTACCATGACCTTCCTGCCCCTGATACAGCAACGCAAACAGCGGAAAAAAGAGGGCTTACACGGAGCGGAAATCCGGCTGGATAACCTGCAGGTAAAAGAAACCAGCCGCATTGCCGTGGCGCTTGATTTTTCTGCATCGGATGAAAAACTGATCGCGCATGCGCTGGCGCAGGGAAATAAGTCTGTTTCTTTTGTACTCCTGCATATTGTAGAGAGCGCTTCTGCCGGTTATCTCGGCGAAGCCACGGATGATGATGAGACGCGGCGCGATAAACAAAGACTGGAAAATTATGTAGCGCAATTACAACAGAAGGGATACCAGGCAACGGGTATGATCGGTTACCGTAGCAGGGTGAAAGAGATCATCCGGATCGTAACGGAAAGCAAGGCCGATATGCTGGTGATGGGGGCGCACAGGCATTCTGGTCTGAAAGACTATATTTTTGGCGAAACCATTGAGGACGTAAGGCACAAGCTGCCGATCCCTGTGCTGATCGTAAATGTGGAGCACTGATCCGGTACCCGGAAAGTAGGGGGCAGGTGACTGTGTCCCAAAACTGATAAAGTCTTACCTTTGGCCTCGTTTTACATTAACCTAAAGGAATTATTATGGCACAAAAAATCAAAGTGGCCAATCCGGTGGTAGAGCTGGATGGTGACGAAATGACCCGGATTATCTGGAAATTCATTAAAGACAAACTGATCCTTCCTTACCTGGAAGTAGATATCAAATACTATGATCTGGGGATGGAGTACCGTGATGAAACCAACGATCAGGTTACGGTAGATGCGGCCAATGCCATCAAACAATACGGTGTAGGTATCAAATGTGCTACCATTACTCCTGATGAGCAGCGTGTAGCAGAATTCAAGCTGAAACAAATGTGGAAGAGCCCCAACGGAACCATCCGCAATATCCTGGATGGAACGGTGTTTCGTGAGCCCATCGTTTGTTCCAATGTACCGCGCCTGGTACCTAACTGGACGGCGCCGATCTGTATCGGCCGTCATGCATTTGGCGACCAGTACCGCGCTACCGACTTTGTAACCAGAGGCAAAGGCAAACTGACCATCAAATTTGAAGGAGAAGATGGCACAGTACAGGAATATGAAGTGTTTAACTACAAAGGTGATGGCGTTGCATTGGCCATGTACAATACCGATGAAAGTATCAAAGGTTTTGCCCGCAGCTGTTTTAATACGGCACTGGCTAAAAAATGGCCTTTGTATCTCTCTACCAAGAACACGATCCTGAAGAAATATGATGGTCGTTTCAAAGATATTTTTGAAGAGATCTACCAGAACGAATTCAAAGCCGCATACGATGCAGCCGGTATCACGTATGAGCACCGCCTCATTGATGACATGGTTGCCAGCGCGCTGAAATGGAACGGTAATTTTGTATGGGCCTGTAAGAACTACGATGGCGATGTACAGAGCGATACCGTTGCACAGGGATTTGGTTCACTGGGTCTGATGACTTCTACCCTGATTACCCCAGATGGTAAAGTGATGGAAGCAGAAGCCGCACACGGAACCGTAACCCGCCACTACCGCGAGCACCAGAAAGGTAAACCTACATCAACCAACCCGATCGCTTCTATTTTTGCCTGGACAAGAGGTCTCGAATTCCGTGGTAAACTGGATGGTAACCAGGAGCTGATCGATTTCTGTCATGCACTGGAAGCAGTTTGCGTAGAAACCGTAGAAAGCGGTAAAATGACCAAAGACCTCGCTGTATGTATTCACGGAAACAAAGTAAACCATGGCGAACATTATCTGTACACAGAAGAATTCCTGGATGCATTGGATCAGAATTTACAGGTGAAGCTGGCGAAATAGTGAGTGGTCAGTAGTCAGTAGTGAGTTGTGTGTAGTCAATTGTCAATGGGCAATAAAAGTATCTGTAGTATATTAATAAAAATGCATCTGCCAAAAGCAGATGCATTTTTATTGTACCGTGGCCTACTCACTACTGACTACTCACCACTTACCTCATCACTTCCTCAATCACTTTCCCCACAGAACCGCTGGGCATCTGGATCTTGAGTAAGGCTGCGATGGTGGCTGCAATATCGGTCATGTAGGTTTCGCGGTGGGTTTTGCCTTTTTTGATGCCCCATCCGTAAAATAACAACGGGATATGTGCATCGTAGGCATACCATAAACCATGCGTGGTGCCTGTGGCACCTCCTTCTATGTAGCCAGATTTTAAAATGATCTGGATATCGCCGCTGCGGCGCGGGTTAAAACCATTGGCCAGCATTTCGCGGAGGGTTTTGTTGATGGGGGTGGTCATAATCTCATCCGTAGGAAAAGCATTGGCAACAGCTTCATTTTTCTTTACATACTGAATGATCCATTTTTTTATAAGGGCATCATCCAGTTTGGCTGAATCGATTTTGGGGTGATTCAGGTGTACCTGGTAATTGTGCATGCTCACGATCGCATTCTCGATCCCGAATTTTTCTTTCAGTTGTGTATTCATGGTTTTCATCATGCCCATATCGTCTACCACACCACCAGGTAATTTATTCTCTTTCATAAAACCGGGTACATGCGCCACGGCATGGTCTGCAGTTAAGAAAGCCGTGTATTGGTTTTTACCTACGGTTGCATCCAGAAAAGCAAAGAGTTTTCCGAGTTCCTCATCCAGCCTGGCATAACCATCCACTGTTTCCCATGAATTGGGGCCGAAAGAGTGGCCTACATAATCCGGAGAGGAAAAACTCACTGCCAGAAAATCGGTGGCTTCGCCCTTGCCTAATTTTTCTGCCAGTACCGCCGCTTTGGCCATTTCGGCTGTAAGGGTATTGCCATACGGTGTAGAAGAAATTTTGCTGAAGTCTTTCCCAATATATTTGCTTAAATCATATGGGAAACCAGTAGCATCTTTTCCGAAAGGTTTGCTTTCGTAGTCTTTTACATCGGCGGTGGCGTATTGTGGGTAGACATCTTTGGGTAAAGAAGTATTCCAGCCAATTGCGTAGAGCGAGTCTGCGAGTTTCCGGTTATTGAACTTGTTTACCCATTCAGGCAACTGGTTCATGTAATAGGTGCTCGTGATAAAATTACCCGATTTGCCCTCGTACCAATAGGCGGCATTGGCCGAATGGCCGGCTGGTAAAATAGAACCCCTGTCTTTCAACGCCACACCAATTACTTTACTTTTGAAGTTGGTGGCCAGTCGCAGCTCATCGCAGATAGAAGTGGTGAGCATGTTTTTAGGACTCATCTGCCCGTCTTCTTCACTTTTTCCGCCCACACCTTTCACGGTTTTATCTTCACTGCAGTAAACACTCCGCATTAGCTGGTTATCCCACCAGGCATTGCCTGTAATGCCATGTATGGAAGGAACACTGCCGGTATACACAGCGGTATGACCGCAGGCTGTTACGGTAGGTGTATAAGGGATCAGGGTGTTCTCGCAGGAATAACCTTCGCCCATCATCCTTTTAAAACCGCCATTGGCTTTAAAGATCGGTTGAAAACGATAGAGATAATCCCAACGCATCTGGTCTATCACAATACCGATTACCAGTTTTGGGCGCTGTAAACCCTCCTCAGCGGCAGGTTTGGTGGTTTTCTGCGCTTGTGCTGATATGGACAAAGCCAGACAGGCCGCAAGGGGTAAAAAGAGTCTTTTCATGGGTTTCTGTTTGCTATTTTGAGGGTGGTTCATTGATGAACATTGAAAATCAGGGGTGAAGATACAATATGGTGAATAATTGCCCTTGCCCTTTAGGGCCTAAAAGTTTACCTTTGCACCGATTTTTCACCAAAGTAATGATTTGATAATATGGCAGACATCTTTGAAAAACTGTTAAAGAATTACGGTCCGCTGGGTCAGCACCGTGAGCGGGCACATGGTTATTTTGCTTTTCCTAAACTGGAAGGTGAGATCGGTAACCGCATGATATTCCGTGGAAAGGAAATGATTGTGTGGAGCCTGAATAACTATCTCGGACTGGCCAATCACCCCGAAATCCGTAAAACCGATGCCGATGCTGCCGCACAGTTTGGTCTGGCTTTGCCCATGGGTGCAAGGATGATGAGCGGAAACAGTAATTACCATGAACAACTGGAAAAAGAACTGGCCGCTTTTGAGCAGAAAGAAGATGCGATACTGATGAACTTTGGTTATCAGGGTATCATGAGTGCCATTGATGCGATCTGTGGCCGTCATGATGTGATCGTGTATGATGCAGAAAGTCATGCCTGTATCATTGATGGATTACGTTTACACCCGGGGCACCGTTATGTGTTCAAGCACAATGACCTGGAAGATTTTGAGAAACAGATGGAGAGAGCCACTGCACTGATTGAAAAGCAGAAAGCCGGTGGTATCCTGGTGATTACAGAAGGTGTGTTTGGCATGGCGGGCGATCAGGGTAAACTGAAAGAGATCGTTGCACTGAAAAATAAATTTCAATTCCGTTTACTGGTGGATGATGCCCACGGTTTTGGTACACTGGGTAAAAAAGGAGCGGGCGCAGGGGAAGAGCAGGATTGCCAGGCCGGGATCGATCTGTATTTTTCCACTTTTGCCAAATCCATGGCTTCTATCGGTGCTTTTATGGCAGGCGATAAAGCGATCATTGATTTTATCCGTTACAATATCCGTTCCCAGATCTTTGCCAAGAGTTTACCAATGCCGATCGTGATCGGAAACCTGAAAAGACTGGAACTGCTGCAAACCCAGCCCGAACTCAAAGAACGTTTATGGAAGAATGCGTTAAAACTGCAGGCCGGACTGAAAGAAAGAGGGTTTGATATCGGTAACACCAATACCATGGTTACGCCGGTGTATATGAAAGGCGGCGTAGAAGAAGCTACTGCGATGGTGATGGATCTGCGCGAGAACTATAAGATTTTCTGTTCTATCGTTGTGTATCCGGTTATTCCGAAAGGACATATCATTTATCGTCTGATCCCTACTGCTTCGCATACAGATGCAGATATAGAAGAAACCCTGAAAGCTTTCAGCGAAACCAAGGCCAAGCTGGATGCAGGAGCCTATAAAGTGGAGAAGATCCCTGATATGGCAGAATAAGCCAGGTTCTGTATCTGTTATAACAACTATTTGAGAAGCCTTCTTTCACGAGAAGGCTTCTCTTTTTTATGAATGGCTTGTCGGCACAACGGATTCTTTGTTCTTTTGGAGATAAATGAAACGTATGTATATAGAACATCTGGCCATCTGGTGCAAGGATCTGGAAGCGATGAAAGATTTTTATGTGAAGTATTTTGCCGCGAAGCCCAATGAGAAATATCACAATCCGCGAAATCAATTCTCCTCCTATTTTTTGGGTTTCGAAAAAGGCCCCAGACTGGAATTAATGCAGATGCCGGAGATCCCGGATAATGTAAATGATGTAATGGCACAGTTTTCCGGGCTGATTCATTTTGCGGTGTCGGTAGGAAGTGAGGCAACCGTGAATGGCTTAACGGAACAGTTGCGGAAGGATGGGATCACCATTGTGGGAGAACCGCGTAAAACAGGAGATGGTTATTATGAAAGTGCCATATTGGATCCGGAAGGAAACCGGATCGAGATCACAGTATAAAAAACAGATCCGCAGATGATGAAAAGTCTGCGGATCTGCGTTTATAAGAATTGTATTATAATTTTTTGATCAGATCGGTCGCCATTCTCACATAATCGTCGTTTTTGGCTTCTGTGGCCAGCGCTATACATTTTTCTGCACTGGTTTTAGCGGCGGTTTTATCGCCCAACCCTTGTTCTATTCTTGCCTGTAACAGGAACAGCCAGAATGCTTTTGGATTAGCCTGTGTAGCTTTGGTAGCATTTACCAGGGCCTTGCTCAGGTCTTTGTCCCACTCAAAATAGAAATTGGCGGCAGCCTGGTAAGCACCCGCATTAGGTGTTTCGGCAGACAAGGCTTTTTCTACCTGCGCGCGGATACGGTCTTTCACATTCACGCTCATCGGTACTTTCACCAGTGTGGTTCCCCACATAATCACCAGGTCGCAACTTTCAGGAAGGATATTATCGAACTGGATGGTAAAGGTTTCAACTGAGGTGCCGTTTTTCTCTGCTTTAACTTTAAAGCGATTCACATCTTCGCTTTCTTTATAACCATCTGTACCTGAATTTTTCAGGCCTTTGTTGATGATAATTTCCCAGTATTCTTTGCCGGGGATCGTGTACAGTACATAGGCGCCTGTATCCAATAATTTTCCACCCATCATTACTCTATCTGTAAAACTGATCCGGGTAGCGGCATTGGCACCGGTACGCCATAATTTACCCAAAGGGGCCAGGTCGCTGTTGTCTTTAAACAGGCTACGGCCTTTTAGTACGGGGCGTGAATAGGTTACTTCTATCGAACCGAGCCCGAATTCCTGGGTCAGTTTCTGTAATGGACTGGGAGCGGGCATTCTCACCTGCGCAAAGCCGGAGATACTGCAGGCAAGCGCAGCCATCAGGATGATTTTTTTCATACTTGTTTCGTTTTTTATAGTAACAAACATAAGTGATTTTACCGCATTTTCACCCTGCCTTCCAGGGTTCAGGCCGCTTTAGCGTCCCGACCCCTGGAAGGCAGGGTGAAACCGTTGCAGGGTATCGCGCAGGAAATCACGATCGAGGTGGGTGTAGATCTCGGTAGTGGTAATACTTTCATGCCCCAGCATTTCCTGAACGGCACGCAGATCAGCACCACCTTCCACCAGGTGTGTGGCAAAAGAATGGCGAAAGGTATGCGGGGAGATATGTTTGGTGATACCTGCTTTTTTGGCCAGATCGCGGATGATGTAAAAGATCATAACACGGCTAAGCATTCTGCCATGTTTATTGAGAAAAAGAATGTCTTCAAACCCTGGCTGCAAGGGCTGGTGTACACGGATATTCTCTTTGTAGATCCGGATATATTTACTGGCATCGCTGCCGATCGGCACCAGCCTTTCTTTATCGCCTTTTCCTATTACCCGGATAAAACCTACATCGAGGTAAAGGCAGGAAATTTTCAGGTTCACCACTTCACTTACACGCAGTCCGCAACTGTACATGGTTTCGAGGATGGCTTTGTTGCGCCCGCCTTCAGGGGTGCTTTTGTCCAGTTCGGCCATCACAGACTCGATCTCTTCAAAAGTCAACACATCGGGTAGTTTCCTTTTGGTTTTGGGTGCTTCCAGTAGTGTAGAGGGGTCGGTGGCAGAGATCTGCTCGAGCAGGCAATATTTATAAAAGGCCCTGATGCCCGATATGATCCTTGCCTGCGAAGTGGCGGTCATGCCCAGTTCCCCGATCCATTTTACAAACAGCTGCAGGTCTTTCAGGGTAATATCTGCAGGGGTTACCAGCTTATTTACCGACTGCAGGAAAACCGTCAGTTTCTCTACATCATGCAGGTAAGCCTCCACCGAGTGATCACTCAGCGATTTTTCCAGCCGTAACCAGGCTTTGTATCCTTTTTTATAGGCGTCCCACATGTGAAATCAATGATTAGGAAACAGGTAAATTTTGGAATTGAAGCTAAGGTAGACGATATTGCCCTTTTAATTAAAACTGATAACCGGTAACCCGTAAATTCTACAATGCAAGTTAATCTCCGTTCGTTCAAACAGAAGGTTCGTCATAACCAGAAAGCATTCAAACGTTATTTAGGAAAGATCGAAAAGAACCCGCCCCGGCATCTTGATAAGATAGCGGAAGAGATCGACGCGGAAGTGTGGAAGGAAGTGGATTGTTTAAGCTGTGCCAATTGCTGTAAAAGCATGACGCCCACTTTTACCAATAAAGATATCAAACGGATTGCGGCACATTTTGCCATCACACCCAAGGAGTTCAAAGAAAAATGGCTGGAGTTTGATAAGGAAGCCGGCGACTGGGTAAATGTGAAGCAACCCTGCCAGTTTCTGAATATGGACAACCATATGTGCAGTATTTATGAAGTGCGCCCGGAAGACTGTGCAGGATTCCCGCACCTGAAGAAAAAGAAAATGGTGGAATATATACATGTACATCAGCAGAATATCGAATACTGCCCGGCAACGTATAAGATGGTGGAGAAAATGATGGAGCGTTTTAATTAAAAATTAAAAATTAAAAATTGGGGCGCCTTTGCTGCAGATTCTTTGGTTCTGTTGCAAAGGCGCTTTTGTTTATAGGGTTTTGGAGAAGTGGTGGGAGCTGATGGTGAAACCTTTGTTGAGGTATAGGCGATGGGCGGTAAAACGGTGATGGCCGGAGTCGAGGGTAACTACCTGGTAGCCTTTTTGCCTGGCCAGGTCGCACACATAGTCGAGCAAGGCTCCGCCCTGGCCCTGGCCCCTTGCTTCGGGCAGGGTGGAGAGGTCGTCGATATAAAAATGTTTTCCGTTGAAAGTGAATTGCAGGTAGCGGAAACCGATGATGGATTCGGCATATCCATTGGGCCCTTCGATGAAGGCCAGCTGGTATCCTTCTGCCAGCATTTCTTTGAGTAAGTCAACAAAATCAGCCTCCACCAGATGGGGTCTCAATGCCTGTAAAGCTTTCCAGCATTTGCGGATATCGGTGTCTGTGGTAGCCAGTTGTATGTTCATAGTCATGTTTTTTTAGTATGATAAGTTGCTGGTAACTGAAGTGATTTGGTTATTTTTAAAGTAACCAAAGGTGTAAATGTAAAAAGCAGGCCTATTGCCTGCGGAACTTTTACACGAATGGAAATTGCTTATGAAAAAACTACTGCTCTTAACCCTCTTATTTTCATTGAACCAATCCCATGCACAGCAGATGAGTTCGGGTGGTAAACTGCATCCGTTGCAGGCCATCATGGATATCCGGCATTATACCATTGCGCTGGAGGTTGATCCGCCACAACAAAAACTGAGTGGATATACGGAAGTGGAACTATTGCTTAGCCAATTTACCGATACGATTTTACTTGATCTTGTTAACCGGTTTACGATAACAAAAATTATAGTGAATAACAATGCAGCTTCTTTTGTGCATCGGGATAACCGGATATATATTACCCGGGCGGGTGGCTTTGCCAGTGGAAAACAATTGGTGAAAGTGACTTATTCCGGTAGTCCTGCAGTGGCTGTAAAACCACCCTGGCAGGGCGGGTTTACCTGGGGTAAAGATGGGCAGGGCAATCCCTGGGTAGTGATCAACTGCCAGTTTGAAGGAGGTAAAATCTATTATGTCTGTAAAGATCACCCCTCGGATGAACCGGATGATGGGGTGGATTTTATGATCAATGTTCCCAAAGGGTTGGTGGTGGCTGGACCGGGCTTATTACAGAAAGTAACTCCGCAGAAGAATAGCACCGTTACCTATCACTGGAAAACCCGTTATCCGATCAGTAATTATTGTACCCTGTTCAATATTGGTAATTATAAAGTAGTGAGCCGCGAGTATACCAGCATTGATGGCAACAAAGTACCGGTGCAGTTTTATGTATTGGAGCAGGATACGGCCCATGCCAATGAAGTGATTGATATCCGGATCCGCGATACGAAGATCCTGGAAAAATATTTTGGCGAATACCCCTGGATAAAGGAGAAGATCGGTATTGCACAGGTATCCAACCCGGGTATGGAGCACCAGACCATGATTACGTATGGCGACAAATTTAATTATGCCAAAGTAGGCGGGCAGCATTACTCGGCCAACCTGTACCACGAATATGCACATGAGTGGTGGGCCAATAAAGTAACCAACAAAGACTGGGCGCATATGTGGATCCAGGAAGGTATTGCCACTTATGCAGAAGCATTGGGATTCAGGGAACTGGCGGGAGAGGATGCGTATCATCAGACAATGCTCGGGCACTTGAGCCGAATCAAAAATCTGAAACCGCTGGTACAGGGGAAAGAGGTCAATAGTGTGGATACCTACAGCAGCGACCTGTATTTTAAGGGTTCTTTTTTCATGCACAGTTTACGGTACCTGATGGGCGACAGCTTGTTTTTTCCAACATTGAAGAAGCTTGCCACCGACCCTAAGTACACGTATCACAATCTGGTCATTACAGATGATGTGGAAGAATTGTTCAGTCGCGAATCAGGCAGGAACCTAAAACCTTTATTTGATCTATACCTGCGTACCACGCAAAAACTGGATTTTCTGGTAAGACAGACACAGTCAGCTTACAATGACTATGAGATCAAGCTACGGAATCTGTCTATGCCTTTGCCAGTAGATATTACCACGTCTAACGGAACCCAGCGATTAACTATAACCGGGGAGGGGCTGTTACTGAAAAGTACTACACCGCCCATCATTGATGCCGAAGGATTTTATTTCAAAAAAGTTACCTGGGAATAATATGGCAAAGGCTTAGAAATACACATCTTCAATCATAAATACTTCTTTCACTTTTTCCTCAACTACCGTAATGGCCAATACATCAAACTGGATGTATTGCCATTCCGGGTGCAGGTACTGGTATTCTTCGGCAGCATTGCGGAGATTACTCATTTTGTTGCGCGTAATGCTTTCTTCCGGCCGACCATAACGCAGGGAATGGCGGGTTTTGACCTCAATAAAGTGAAGAAACCGGTCTTTGGAGGCAATGATATCTACTTCCCAGTGCCGGAAGCGCCAGTTTCTTTCGAGCAGGGTATAGCCCTGTTTTTCGAGATAGGCGGCAGCGAAATCTTCGCCCTGATTGCCTTTTTGCTGGTTGGTGTTCATCTGGTAGGGATAAGACAATAAAGTTATCCACCCATACAAGATGTGGCCATTTTGAACGTTATAGGAAAATACGGGTAATTTATACGCAATGAGTACACCAGAAAGAATCTGTAAACTGAAGGGTAAAGTAATGCATTATGCCTGGGGGGGGGCTGATTTCCTGCCGGCGTTATTGGGTATAGATAACCCGCAGCACCAACCTTTTGCCGAATACTGGATGGGGGCGCATCCGGTCGCTCCATCGGAACTGCTTACACGGGAGGGGAACCTGTCATTGTATACGGTCTGTCAGCAGGACCCTGTATCTGTACTTTCCGAAAAAGTGGTTAACCGTTTTGGCGAATTGCCCTACCTGTTCAAGATCCAGGATGTAAACGAAATCTTATCCATACAGGTACATCCTTCCAAAGCGGAAGCAGAAAAGGGTTTCGACAGGGAAGAAGCGGAAGGCATACCTATCAATGCACCCCACCGCAACTACAAAGACCGCAACCACAAACCCGAAGTAATGGTGGCATTGAGTGAATTCTGGTTATTACACGGGTTTAAACAGCTGGCGGATATCGAAAAAACGCTGGAAGATGTTCCTGAATTCAATGTGTTGCTTCCTTATTTCCGCAAAGAAGGATTGAAGGCCCTGTACCAGTTTGTGATGGAGATGCAGCAACCGGAGATCAATGCCATGCTTACGCAATTGATAAAAAGGGAAATACGCAGAAAGAATGATGGTGAGCTGACAAAGCAACAGCCCGGCTGGTGGGTAGCTAAAATCTTTCAGGGTAAAACAGAGATCGGGGATATTGATAGAGCCATCTTCTCCCTCTACCTTTTCAATATCGTACAAGTACATCCCGGCGAAGCCGTGTTCCAGGCGGCCGGTGTGCCCCATGCGTATATGGAAGGTCAGTGTATGGAGCTGATGGCCAATAGCGACAATGTATTAAGGGCCGGGTTAACCCCCAAACATATTGATGTGCCTGAATTGATGAAACATACTGTTTTTGAAAGCATACAGCCGCAGGTAATGCCGGGCAATCCGGTACAACCCGGAGAGTGGGTATATCCCTGCCCGGTGGCTGATTTCGGTATTGCCAGGGTAGACCTTACCGCTGGCTTATCTTATACCGGCACTTCCGCTTCGCTGGAGATCTGGGCCGTAACCGCAGGGGGTGCAGTAGTGAATAACAGCCTGGCATTGAAGCGGGGCGAGGCTTTCACTGTTTTTGCCAATGAAACCTATACGATAGAAGCTTCGGGCAATTGTACTTTATTCAGGGCCTTTGTTCCGGCCATATAAAGATTATACACAGTATGAGGAAAAATGCGCGGGGCATAATCCCCAGAACGCCTATTTTTGTGTTGAAATAATCACCGATGAAAATTAACCGTTCTCTTGTTCTATCCCTTTGTATAATGATATTGGTAAGTGCCTTATACCGCATCATGCCAAACCGTCCCATGGGCTTTGCGCCACAGATCGCTATTGGTTTATTTAGTGGCGCCCTGTTTGTAAAAAATAAAAAATGGGCTTTTGCTTTGCCTTTGCTGTCGATGTTCCTTTCGGATCTGTTGTACCAGGCTTTATATGTAAACGGGCTTACCGATTATATGGGTTTTTATGAAGGTCAGTGGATCAATTACCTGTTGTTTGCGGGTATAACCTGTTTCGGGTTCCTGGTAAAAACCAACCGGATCAGCAATGTGATCGTAGCTGCTTTGTCAGCTCCCACTGCTTATTTCCTGACATCCAATTTCCTGGTATGGATCAGCGACCGCGGATTTGGCCTGAATCGTCCCAAAACTTTCCAGGGTTTAATGCTTACCTATGGCGATGCACTACCTTTTTATACCAATAGCCTGATGGCTACCGTGGTATTTTCGGCTGTATTGTTTGGAACCTACTATCTCGCTAAAAACTATCTGACCAACGAAAAACTGGCCTAGTATTTTGATATTCAGTAAAAAGCTCCTTCCTGTGGATGGAGCTTTTTTGTTTAGGTATGGTCTGTTTTACGCTGAGGTTATTTTGCTGCCAGTTCCAGTTCTGTGAACCAGTATTCGCCATGCTGTAATTTTTTTCCGGTGTTTATTTCAATGCGATGGCTGAACAATGGGCAGTTTAATACCAGTGTGTGAAACTCTCCGTTCTCGCCGCATACATCTACACCCAGTTTTTCCAGTTCTGTTACCAGTTGCCGTGTAAGCATCCGGCCCAGAAAAGCTTCACCCATTACCGTGTTACAACTGACGATCATGGTTTCGATGCCCGCATCCAGCATCTGTTCTACCAATACCTTCCGGTTTTGCTGCCAGAGGGGTAATACGGCGGTCAGGCCTGCCGAAGCGCAAACTTTTTCTTCCCAATCGCGATGTGCCTGCAGGTCAATATCGCCAAATACGGCATGGGATAGCTGGTACTGTTCCGTTAGTTGCTGAAGGGCGTTGATGAAATGTTTTTCATATTCTTCCCAACTGCTGCTGATCAGGTGAACCGGTAACTGCATGGCGGCTGCCTGTGCGGAAAGAATGGCGGAGGGTATACCATGACTGCGGGAAATTTTCCCCGCTTCATTCAATACATTCAGTAAAACAGCAGGAGTGTAGCCGGCGCGGATGGCCTGCATCAGCGCAAAACAGCTGTCTTTTCCGCCACTCCAGCTGCAAAGAATTCGTGACATGTATTACAGGATTTAAGTATTTTCTGCTTCATAGCCTTCATCTACCAGCAAATGTTTCCCATCGGCAGCAGATGTGGCCAGTTCATCACAACGGTTATTCATGGCATTACTCGCATGTCCCTTCACCCAATGAAAACGCACCCGGAAATTCTTGGCGATCTCGTGGTATTGCATCCACAGATCGCGGTTTTTTTTACCGCCTTTAAAGTCGGTACGGATCCAGTTATCCAGCCATTTTTTTTCAACGGTATTCACCACATACTGGCTATCTGTATAAATCGTAACGGGAATGTGTTTTTTGGTTAAGGATTGCAAAGCCACTATCACCGCCATCAGCTCCATCCGGTTATTGGTGGTAAGCCGGTACCCACCCGACAGTTCCTTTCTTTTTTCACCCCACAACAATACCACTCCATAACCTCCCGGGCCCGGATTACCGCGTGAAGCGCCGTCTGTGTAAATGATTAATTGATGGGAGGGAGAGGTTGTGGTCATCTTATTGGGGAGAGTAGTAGTTAAAATTCAAAAGCCAAAATTCAAAATTCAAAAGTCAAAAATGATGGGTTGTAAATATACAGAATTTGATTTCCGTAATTAACTCACTACTCACCACTCGCGATTCACGTCTGCCGATTCACGTCTCAGGATAAAAAATATTCTCCCTTCATGTACAACACCGCTTTTCCTGCAATGGTAACCCTGTCGCCGAGGGATGCGCACCAGAGATGACCTTTTCGGTTGGAGAGTTGGATGGCAGTCATTTCTGTTTTGTGTAGTTGAGATGCCCAGTATGGAATCAGCGTGGCATGTGCGGAGCCGGTTACGGGGTCTTCGCCTATGACAGAATTGGGAACAAAAAAGCGGGATACAAAATCTGCTTCTTTTCCTTTGGAAGTAACGATGATGCCAAGGGTTTCTACCTGGTTGAGGTAATTGAAATCGGGAACCAGTTGTTCTATTTCTTCCTGCGTATGATAAATGAGAAAATAATCCCTTGAGCGGAGAATTTCTGCCGGTGGCAGGTTAAATGCTTTGTATAATTCGGCAGGAGGTTCGCAGGTAACCGGCATTCTTGCCGGGAAATTCATTTCCAGCATATCACCCTTCTGCATAACCGTGAGTACACCGCTCTTGCTATGAAAAGTGATGGTATCTGATGTATGGTTCAGTTGCGTAAAAATAACAAAGGCGGTAGCGAGGGTGGGATGGCCTGCCAGGTCTATTTCGAGTTCAGGTGTAAACCAGCGGAGATCATAACTGCCATCGGTTCGTTTAACAAAAAATGCGGTCTCGGATAAATTATTTTCATTGGCCAGCTGCTGCATGGTTTCAGTGGGCAGCCATTCCTGCAGCGGACAAACAGCCGCCGGATTTCCGCCAAACACATGGTCTGTAAATGCATCAACCGTATAAATCGGATATACCATAACATTTCATTTCACCACAAATAAAACCATCCTACCATCCTCCTCCAAATAAAACATTCACTCATTAATTCATTAATTCCCCTACACCTGAAACACCCCCATCTTAAAAATCTCCTTATCAGGATTCTGGTTGGCCGCATAAATCCCTTCTGCTATCACCCTGCGTGTGTCTATCGGATCAATGATGCCATCTACCCATAACCTCGCCGCTGCATAATAAGGCGAAGTTTGTTTTTCATAGCTCGCTTTAATACGGTCAAGCAATTCTTTTTCCACTTCTGCACTTACTTCTTTGCCCTGTGCCTTGAGATTGGCCACCTGGATCTGTAACAAGGTTTTGGCTGCCTGGTCGCCACCCATTACCGCAATTTTGGCCGAGGGCCATGCGTAGATAAATCTGGGATCGTAAGCTTTGCCACACATGGCATAATTACCTGCACCATAACTGTTGCCTACAATAATGGTGATCTTGGGCACCACCGAATTGGCAACGGCATTCACCAGTTTGGCGCCGTCTTTAATGATGCCGCTATGCTCGCTGCGGCTGCCTACCATAAAGCCGGTTACATCCTGCAGAAATACCAGTGGAATTTTTTTCTGGTTGCAGTTCATGATAAAACGGGCGGCTTTATCGGCACTGTCGTTATAGATCACCCCACCAATCTGCATTTCTCCTTTTTTGTTCCTGCTTACCAGTCGCTGGTTAGCTACAATACCTACGGCCCAGCCTTCAATACGGGCATAACCGCAGAGTATAGTTTTCCCATAATCCTGTTTAAACTGGTCAAACGCACTGTTATCAACCATGCGTTCAATGATCTCCAGCATATCATAGGGTTTCAGGTTGCCTTCGGGCATGATGCCATAGATCTCTTTGGGATCTTTTTGGGGAGCCACCGGTGTTATCCGGTCAAAACCGGCCTGTTCCGGTTTGCCCAGTTTGTTCATGATCTTTTTGATATGATCCAGGCATTCCTGTTCTGTTTTGAATTTGTAATCAGCAATACCGCTGATCTCTGTATGGGTAGTGGCACCACCCAGTGTTTCAGTATCGGTTTCTTCGCCAATGGCCGCTTTTACGAGGTAGGGCCCCGCTAAAAAAATACTGCCGTTGCCTTCTACCATCAAAGTCTCATCGCTCATAATGGGCAGATAGGCTCCACCCGCCACACAGGCACCCATTACGGCAGCTATCTGGGTAATACCCATGGCACTCATACGGGCGTTATTGCGGAAGATGCGGCCAAAATGTTCTTTGTCGGGAAAGATCTCATCCTGCATGGGCAGAAATACACCGGCACTGTCTACCAGGTAAATCACCGGTAGTTTGTTCTCCATAGCAATCTCCTGCATCCGTAAGTTCTTCTTACCGGTAATGGGGAACCAGGCACCGGCTTTTACGGTCTGGTCGTTGGCAATGATCATACATTGCCGTCCGCTTACATAACCTAGTCCGGATACAGTGCCGCCTGCCGGACAGCCTCCCTGCTCTGCATACATCTCAAATCCGGCAAAAGCGCCCAGTTCTACAAACGGGGTATCTGCATCGCAGAGATAAGCAATACGTTCACGGGCCGTTAACTTGTTTCGCTCTTTTTGTTTTTCGATCGATTTTTTGCCACCCCCCAGCTTTATTTTCTCCAAATGCTGCAGGGTCTGGCTTACGGACATTTTCATCCAGTCTTCATTACGGTTCTGCGCAAGATTCATATGCGAACGATTGTTAGTATTGCAAATATAAGTGCTGTTTGGTAAGTTACAGGATTAATGCGTGCCATGGATGGATATTGCTACGTGTTAAAAGGCCTGTCATACCTGTTTCGGTTTTGTTAATTCACCCGATATTGATAATTCTTTATATTTAAGCATGGCATACGACTATATCATTATCGGGGCAGGCTCTGCGGGCTGTGTATTGGCCAACCGTTTAACAGAAGATCCCACATGCCAGGTTTTATTATTGGAAGCGGGATCGCCCGATAAAAAACCGGAGATCCATATTCCGGGCGCGTATACAAAGCTGAATAACACGGCGGTTGACTGGTCGTTCTGGACCGAACCCCAACCAGCCATCGGCAACAGGCGTTTATACATTCCCCGCGGCAAAACCCTGGGAGGCTGCAGTTCTACCAATGCCATGGCCTATGTAAGGGGCAATAAAGAAGATTTTAACGAATGGGAGGCATTGGGTAACCAGGGCTGGGGTTATGAGGATGTGTTGCCCTATTTCAAAAAATCAGAAAATAACGAACAGTTTGGTGAGCCTTATCATGGCGAGGGTGGTCCGCTGAATGTTACCCTCAGCAAACAGCCGAGTGTATTGGGATCCGTATTTGTAGATGCCTGCACCGAATCCGGCATTCCTGCCAACACCGATTATAATGGCGAAAAGCAGGAGGGGGCGAGCATGCTGCAGTTTACCATCCGCAAAAACAAACGGCATAGTACCGCCGCCGCTTTCTTAAAACCGGTGATGCGCCGATCCAATCTTACTGTAAGAACCCAAACCCATGTTCGTTGTATCCTCATCGAAGATGGAAGGGCCGTAGGGGTGGAAGTGATGACGGCTCATTCCGATACCGAACGTATCAACTGTGCCAGGGAAGTGATCCTATCCGCAGGTGCCATCCAATCGCCACATATACTGATGTTATCCGGCATTGGCGATCCTGTTGAATTAAGCAAACAGGGCGTAGATATTAAATTTCCTTTGCCCGGTGTGGGCAAAAACCTGCAGGACCATGTCTGGTCGGGGGTTAGTGGTTTGGCCACCATTGAAACAGGCAATGCCTTACTCAAACCCCTTCGGATGGCCCAGGCCCTGGTACAGCACCTGTTACTGAAGAGTGGCCCACTTGGCAACAGTCCGCTGGAAGCCAATGCATTTTTAAAAACGGATGAATTGCTTAATAGACCCGATATCCAGTTTCATTTTATCCCGCTGGGCATTAAAGACGATTACAGCACCGATATCTACAATATCAAAACATTCTCAACGCAAAGTGGCTTCAGTATCATGTCCATTCTGATCAGGCCGGAAAGCAGGGGTTATGTAGGATTGAGAAGTTCCAAACCCAAAGACCCGCCCGTTATACAGCCACAAGTGCTTTCGCATCCCAAAGACCGGCAAACCCTGTTAGCCGGATTAAAAAAAGCGATCGAAGTAATGCAAGCGCCGGCATTCAGCGGTTACCTGGCCGATGGGATCAGTTTACCGAAGGACTTGTCTGATGAGGCCCTGCTGGCGCATATCGATAAAAGCCTGGAAACACTCTATCATCCTGTAGGTACCTGTAAAATGGGAAATGATCCGATGGCGGTGGTGGATGACCAACTGCGGGTGCATGGCGTAAAATGTTTACGGGTAATAGATGCCTCCATTATGCCCACCATTATTTCGGGTAATACCAATGCGGCGGCTATCATGATTGGGGAGAAAGGGGCCGACCTGATCCGCTCAGCTGGGAAGTAGTTCTGAAAGTGCTTTTTCTATCCTAACAGCTTAATTTTCATTTTCTTATCCGTTGTGTTTGATTTACACATTAGTTTTGTTATTTTAGCGATTCTAAAACCTAGCATCTTGGCCATTGAGAAAATTAAGGGAGCAGCTGCTCCTGCTGGAAAAAAACAGCCCACAGGTAAGACAAAAAAAGCATCTGCTACCACTACTACTGCCAAAACTGTTACCATAACCGAAGAATCAGTAGAAACAAAAGCAATGGTAAGACCTTCGGCGGCCAAAACAAAAAAAGCCGCCACATCCCCCCAAAAAAAGGCCTCTAAAAAAGCAGAGAAGCCCGCAACCAAAAAAGCGGCGCCTGCCAAAACAGCCAGGCTGAAGAAAACAAAAAACGGGTTACAGAAAATCATATTCCAGATCCGTTTTCATACAGCGTTTGGCCAGTCCTTATTTATCACGGGTAACCATCCTTTGTTAGGGAATGGCGATCCGGAAAAAGCGGTTCCGCTTCAGTATTTTAATGATGAATACTGGTATTGGGTGCTGGAATTATCGGCAAAAGATATCACAGACGGCGAGATCACCTATCATTATATCCTACGCAATGCAGATGGCATTGTAAACTACGATTGGGGTAATGATAAAACCATTCATCTCTCAGCTATCACTGCCACGGAATTACTCATAGTTGATTCCTGGAATTATGCCGGCTATTTTGAAAATACTTTTTACACAGAGCCTTTTGCAGAAGTATTGCTGAGAGCCAATCATACGGCCATTCAAACCAAAACCCCAAAGAATACCACACACCTGCTCAAAGTAAAAACACCTTTACTCGCAAAAGGACAAACCCTTTGTGTGTTGGGTAGTTGTGGTAGCCTCGGTAACTGGAACCAGGCCCAACCTGTGTTAATGAAGCGGGAAGCGGGCCAGCATTTTTATACCGTAGCACTGGATCTTTCACAGGTGTCTTTTCCGGTGGCTTACAAATATGGGGTGTACGATGCCAACACCAATACCTTTCTTCGTTTTGAAGATGGGAATAACCGCGTACTGCATGATGCCGGAAAACCGGGCAGACAAACTATCTTAAACGATGGGTTCGCCGTATTGCCCAACAATACCTGGAAGGGAGCAGGTATGGCCATACCGGTATTCAGTCTGCGCAGTAAAGACAGTTTCGGCATCGGGGAATTTACCGATCTGCGTTTGCTGGTAGACTGGGCCAAAAAAACGGGTCTGAAAATGATCCAGTTATTACCGATCAATGATACTACTGCTACGCATAGCTGGACGGATTCCTATCCCTATGCCGCCATCTCAGCTTTTGCCCTGCATCCTATGTATCTGAACCTGGCCGGCATTGCTGGTGCAGCTGACCGCAAACGATTGCAGCAGCTCGAAGGAGAGCGGCAAAGATTGAATGCATTACCCGTAGTGGATTATGAAGCGGTGAATCAACTGAAATGGGATTTCATCAAAGAAGTGTATGCCGGCAGCAAAGACAAAGTGTTGCAGAGCAAAGAATATACAAGCTACTTTGAACGTAACCGACATTGGCTGGTGCCTTATGCGGCTTTCTGTTACCTGCGCGATCAGTATGGGACCGTAGATTTCAGCCAATGGCCGGCTTTCAAACAATTTAAAACAGCCGATATAGAGAAACTGGCCGATCAAAAATCGGAAGCCTACGATGCCATTGCCTTGCATTATTTCATCCAGTTTCAGTTACACAAACAATTACAGGAAGCTACGGCCTATGCCCATGCCAATGGCATTATTGTGAAGGGAGATATTGCTATTGGCGTGTATCGCCACGGGGCCGATGCCTGGCAGAATCCGGAATTATACCATCTCGATTTTCAGGCAGGGGCACCACCCGATGATTTTGCCGTAACCGGTCAGAACTGGGGTTTTCCTACCTATAACTGGCAGCGCATGCGCGAAGATGGTTTTGCCTGGTGGAAACAGCGTTTTGAACAGATGAGCGATTATTTCGACGCTTTCCGCATTGATCATATCCTTGGTTTCTTCCGCATCTGGAGTATCCCGATGCATGCGGTAGAGGGTATTATGGGACATTTTGTTCCTGCTATCCCCGTTCACATCAATGAGTTCAACAGCCAGGGCATCTGGTTTGACCTGGCGCGGTATACCCAACCCTTTATTACTGAAGCTGTTTTATGGGAAGTGTTCGGCTATGATAATGAACTCGTAAAAAGCATGTTCCTGAAACAGGAGGGTGGAGGCAATTACTCACTCAAGCCTGATTTTGCTACGCAAAGAAAAGTGGAACAGCATTTTGCCACGCTTGACCAGGATGAACAGCATGCCAAAATTCAACAGGGACTATATACGCTCATCAGTAATGTGATCCTGTTTGAAGAAGAGAACAGCCAGGGGCAGCAATTTCATTTCCGCTTTGGTATGGAAGGCACTTCCTCTTTCCGTAACCTGGAGTGGAATACGCAACAGCAGTTACGTTCCTTGTATGTAAACTATTTCTTCCGCCGCCAGGATGATTTCTGGATGAAAGAAGCTTTGCAGAAATTACCCGCTCTGAAAAGGGTTACCAATATGCTGGTTTGTGGAGAAGACCTTGGCCTCGTACCATCCTGTGTACCGGATGTGATGCGGCAGTTAGGTTTACTGAGTCTGGAAATACAACGGATGCCGAAAGATCCCAACAAACCCTTCTTCCATCCCAATGATGCGCCTTACCTGAGTGTGGTAACGCCTTCTACCCATGATATGAGTACCATCCGCGGCTGGTGGGAAGAAGACAGGACACGCATACAACAGTTTTACAATACCGAAATGGGGCAGGCTGGTACTGCACCCGTTTATTGCGAAGCATGGATCAACAAAGCCATTGTGTTGCAGCACCTGTATTCGCCTGCCATGTGGAGCGTATTCCAGCTGCAGGACCTGCTGGGCATGGATGAACAGATCCGCCGCAGCAATCCGCACGAAGAGCGTATCAATATTCCCGCCAATCCCAAACATTACTGGCAATACCGGATGCATATCGGACTGGAAGAATTATTGGCAGCAGATGCTTATAATGAAGAACTGAAGGGATACGTGGTTGCGAGTGGAAGGTAAGTAAGTCAATGATATATGACTAAGGTTCGTTTGAATATGGATTGGCACATTTAACTTTTATGGCTTTTTGCTTGTACAGCGGCTTGCAGAGCAAAATCGGCAAATCTCTGTGCCCCTCTGTTGCTCTGTGTATTCTGTGTTAAAAAAATAAGATGGATGCTTTTGCGTAACTGGAGTTTAGTGAAACTTTTCAACACAGAGAGACAGAGATTAGGAGTTACACAGAGAAATGCAGCTGTTTTAGTCAGCAGTCGCGAATTATATAGCCTGTAATGCGCCTTCACACCTGATCCTAAAGAATTATATTTGCACCCGTCAATCCCCTTTAGGAACTGACAGCTACAAATGAAACTCAGTTACCGCCAGCAGAACCTGCCTTTTCAATATCCATTTACCATTTCAAATGGTCGCACCAAAACCCACCAGCCCGCCCTGGTAGTGGCATTGGAGCTGGGCCCCTTTGTGGGCATTGGCGAAGCGCCGGCCATTGTGTATTATGATGTTACCGTAGAGAAAATGATCGCCGATCTGGAATCGAAACGACAGCTGGTAGAAAAATTCGCTTTTACAGAGCCGGAACGTTACTGGCACTACCTGCACCACCTCTTTCCCGATAATCCTTTTCTGGTTTGTGCCCTGGACATAGCTGCATGGGATCTCTTCGGAAAAATGAAGGGCAAACCCCTCTACGAACTCTGGAACACCCGCTGGGAGAATACACCGGTAACCGACTATACCATCGGCATAGATACGATTGACAAAATGGTGGCCAAAATGAAAGCCAAACCCTGGCCGGTGTACAAAATTAAACTGGGTACAGCCGAAGATATACAGATCATGCAGGCACTGAGGCAACATACCGATGCCGCTTTTCGCATCGATGCCAATGCGGGCTGGACAGTAGAAGAAGCCCTCGAAAAAATTCCGCAACTGGCAGCACTGGGTGTAACTTTTATTGAGCAGCCGCTGGCCAAAGACAACTGGGAAGGCATGAAAATTTTATTTGAGAAATCGCCCTTGCCCCTGTATGCAGATGAGAGTTGTGTATTGGAGAAAGATGTAGAAAAATGTCACGGCTATTTTCACGGCATCAATATCAAACTCACCAAATGCAGCGGTATTACACCCGCCATACGCATGATACAGAAAGCCCGCGAACTGAACCTGAAAGTGATGATGGGCAGCATGAACGAATGCACCATTGGTTCTGCCGCCATCGGCCATTTTTTGCCGCAGGTAGATGAAGTGGATATGGATGGCCCACTGCTTTTGGCCGAAGACGCCGCAGAAGGCATTCACTTTGATTATGGCCAGGTAACGCTTTCAGGCAGACCCGGATTGGGGATCCGTATGTTATAGCCTGATGTTTTGTGCTATTTGATATTTCATTTTTTATTGGGATAATAAAGACTAACAAATCAGGGTGTTCGATGAAAAATTTCTAATCAGTCCCTGTGGACGGGCCTCATTGGGTTCGGAGTCGATCCCGCTTCATGCGGGAGAAGACAGATCAGATCATGCAAAGCAGATCTGGTCAGAGGCCAATGCAGTCTCGGCTAAGCCGAGATAACAGGGACGAGGCTCCCGGCTAAGCCGGGACCGTGAGCGACAAGAAATCCCGACTAGCAGGGGGGGGGCATTAATACAACACGTTATAGCCTACTCACCGGTACACAAAGCCTCTTTACCTCACCTTAACAGAATACTAACAGTCTCCGGCATTTCTGGCATTGGCTTTGGCTTAGTAAGGGTATAAAACTTTGTACCATGAAAAAGTTACTACTTACAGCTATGATGGTTGCTACTTTTCTTGCCACACAGGAAACCAGCGCACAGGTTCGCGTAAACCTGAATGTGAATATCGGTAACAGGCCCGCCTGGGGTATACCGGGTGCTTATGCCGGTGATTACTATTACTTACCTGAGATCGACACCTATTATGATATTCCCCGCAGGCAGTTTATTTACTTTGACGCCGGTAACTGGGTCTTTGCGGCAGAACTGCCTTATAGTTACCGGGGCTACGATCTGTACCGTGGATATAAGGTAGTGATCAACGAACCACGTCCTTACCTGCATTACGACGTGTACAGAACGCGTTACAGCCAGTATTATAATACTTATCGCAGACCAGGGATAGTGGTGCAGCGTCCGGTATATCCTCCTGTTCATTACGAGATAGACCGTTACCATAGCGGCAGCCGCGATTACCGAGGCAGGGACGATGACCGCCGCAGAGATTACTACCGTGATGATCGCAACGACCGCGATGACCGTGGCAGAGGCAATGGCCGCGACAGGGATCATGACCGTGGCAGAAGAGGCAGGGGATAATGATACACCGATGATAGTAAAAAGCATGAAACCCAGGTTTCATGCTTTTTTTGTTTTACTCGCCGCCGTTATCGAATTTCGTGGCCTTATCAATTTTGTATGAGTCCGGAGCGAAAAGCGAAATTACTGGAAGTGCTGAGCAAACGACAGGGCGACCTGGCGGTGGTGATGGAGAATGTAGACGACCCGCATAATATTTCTGCCGTGATGCGCACCTGCGATGCGGTGGGCATCCAGGATATCTATGTGCTGACCACTAAAATCCAC
>SCVK01000515.1 GCA_004297075.1 Chitinophagaceae bacterium | reverse complement strand
CGACATCGCGCAGATACACATGACCGTCGATCTCAGGCGCGTCGGCCTGTGACCGCCCTGTCGCGCCGATGCTGCCGTCTTCGTCCGCCTCGCCGACTTCGTCGATGATGACGGGCAGGGTGCGGCCGATCTTGGCTTCGAGCTTGGCGGCGCTGATCGTGGCGGTTTTTTCCATGATGCGCTGGTAGCGCTCTTCCTTGAGCTCTTCGGGCACCTGATCGTCGAGCGCGTTCGCCTGCGCGCCGGCGACGGGTTCGAAGCGGAAGGCGCCGACGCGGTCGAGCTGGGCTTCGTCGAGCCAGTCGAGCAGATATTGGAAATCGGCCTCGGTCTCGCCGGGGAAGCCGACGACGAAGGTCGACCGCACCGCGATGTCGGGGCAGATCGCGCGCCAGGCGGCGAGCCGTTCGAGCACCTTCGCCTCGTTGGCGGGCCGCTTCATCGCCTTGAGCACGCTGGGCGAGGCATGCTGGAAGGGGATGTCGAGATAGGGCAGCACCAGCCCGTCGGCCATCAGCGGAATGACCTGATCGACATGCGGATAGGGATAGACATAGTGGAGCCGGACCCACGCGCCGAGCCTGCCGAGTTCGCGGGCGAGATCGGTCATATGCGCGCGAACCTCGCCGCCGCCCTTCAGCGGGAAGCTCTTGTGCCTCAGGTCCAGGCCGTAGGCCGAGGTGTCCTGGCTGATCACCAGCAGTTCGCGGGTGCCGGCGGCGACCAGCTTCTCGGCCTCGCGGAGGATGGCATCGGGCCGGCGGCTGACCAGATCGCCGCGGATCGAGGGGATGATGCAGAAGCTGCAGCGATGGTTGCAGCCCTCGGAAATCTTCAGATAGCTATAGTGGCGCGGCGTGAGCTTGAGCCCGGCGTCCGGCACGAGATCGAGATAGGGCGAGGCCGTCACCGGCGCCGCCGTATGCACCGCGCCGACCACTTCCTCATATTGATGCGCGCCGCTGATCGCGAGCACCTTGGGGAAGCGCGCGCGGATCGTCTCGGCTTCGTCGAGATCGGAAG
>SCVK01000429.1 GCA_004297075.1 Chitinophagaceae bacterium | reverse complement strand
GTCAAGCCCGCATCGCCAAAAACGCTGCCCGCCAGCGCATTCAACGGACTGCCCGTCAGCCGCGAGGAAGGTGTTTCCTTCGGTTCTTTTCAGCCCCACGCGCAACCCCCATCGCAGCCGCAGCTGCAGCCGATTCAAGTCACCTCCGCCGCGCACCAGCCGGCCCCCGCCTTCACTGCCTCCGCATCGGCACAGCCACCGACCGCGCGCCGCGTCAACGCCGCCGACAAGCGCATCATCAACGGCCAGACCGACGTCAACCAGCTGGTGCCGTTCAAGTACAAGTGGGCATGGGAAAAGTACCTCGCCACTTGCGCCAACCACTGGATGCCGCAAGAAGTGAACATGTCTCGCGACATCGCCTTGTGGAAGGACCCCAATGGCCTGAGCGAAGACGAGCGCCGCATCATCAAGCGCAACCTCGGCTTCTTCGTGACCGCCGACTCGCTGGCTGCCAACAACATCGTGTTGGGCACCTACCGTCACATCACGGCACCCGAGTGCCGCCAGTTCCTGCTGCGTCAGGCCTTTGAAGAGGCCATCCACACCCACGCCTATCAATACATCGTGGAATCGCTGGGTCTGGACGAGTCCGAAATCTTCAACGCCTACAACGAAGTCAAGTCCATCCGTGACAAAGACGAGTTCCTGATCCCCTTCATCGAGGCGATCATGGACCCGAACTTCAAGACTGGCACCCCGGAGAACGATCAGACCTTGTTGAAGTCGTTGATCGTGTTCGCCTGCCTGATGGAAGGCCTGTTCTTCTACGTCGGCTTCACGCAGATCCTGGCGCTGGGTCGCCAGAACAAGATGACCGGTGCGGCCGAGCAGTACCAGTACATCCTGCGCGACGAGTCGATGCACTGCAACTTCGGCATCGACCTGATCAACCAGCTCAAGCTCGAGAACCCACATTTGTGGACACCCGAGTTCAAGGCCGAGATCAAGGCCCTGTTCCTCAAGGCTGTCGATCTGGAATACGCCTATGCCGAGGACACCATGCCACGTGGCGTGCTGGGCCTCAACGCCTCCATGTTCAAGGGCTATCTGCGCTACATCGCCAACCGTCGCGCCACGCAGATCGGCCTGGAAGAGCTCTTCCACAATGAAGAGAACCCCTTCCCGTGGATGAGCGAAATGATCGACCTGAAGAAGGAACGCAACTTCTTCGAAACCCGTGTCATCGAATACCAGTCGGGCGGCGCCCTGTCCTGGGATTGATCCAAGCCACACACAGAGCACTGGACCAGCCCACACATGAGCCCCCGGCCCACCCCATTCATCACACCCCGCCCAGATCCTAGGGGGCGGCGGGTGATGAGTCCCTGTGCTGCGCATGGCAGTGCAGTGCTCTTTGCAACTTGATCAAGGAGATACGTATGGCAACTGCAAAAAAAGTGGCACCTAAAAAAGCCGCGCCGGCCAAGAAGGTCGCTGTGAAGAAAGCTGCACCCGCCAAGAAGGCTGTGGCCGTGAAGAAGGCGGCGCCGGCCAAGAAGGCTGCTGCGCCTGCCAAGAAGGTCGCCGTCAAGAAGGTCGCTGTGAAGAAAGCTGCAGCACCCGCCAAGAAGGCCGCCGTGAA
>SCVK01000026.1 GCA_004297075.1 Chitinophagaceae bacterium | reverse complement strand
AGGCAAGTATCCAGCGGATCTTTCCATCCATACTTAAAATCCGGATAGGAGCTTCTGTTTTGTTCATGGGTGCAGATCCTGAGAAGCGGAACGCTTTTGGCGTAAGTAATAAGGTTTATAGAACGGTAGCCTGAATGACAGAGCCTTGCCTTGTAAAGTTACACACTGTACATGAAGATATTCACCTGCATTACCAAAAGATAAGCCCATCGCCTGTTTAGCTACTCAGCGTTTTTTCCAGCTCTTCCAGCGATACCCCCTTGGTTTCCGGAACACTGGTAAATACCCAAACCAGCTGCAAGGCCATCATCCCGGCAAAAAAAGCAAAAATGGGCCAGGGATTCTCTTTAAAAATGCCGTTGTCTTTATCAAGAAATACCGGCGTTACCAGGGTAATCAATGCTGCAAATACCCAATGGATACTGGAGCCAAAAGATTGGCCCGCACTGCGGATCTTATTGGGGAAGATCTCAGAAATGAATACCCAGATCACGGCTCCCTGCCCTATGGCATGCGCGGCAATAAACAACAGAAGGAAACTCATCAGGAAAACAGGTCCCGCATGCGAATAAAAGGCCCATGACACCATGGATAAACTCAGGATATATCCCCAGGAGCCGATCACCAATAAGGTTTTCCGACCCAGCCGGTCGATCAGATACAGGCCCACAAATGTGAAAATCAGGTTTACGCCACCAATAGCGATGGAATTGAACAGGGATTCTTTGGCGGCCAGTCCGGCTTTCTCCAGGATCTCGGGCGCATAGTAGAGAATGAAATTGATACCCGATAACTGGTTAAAAAATGCCACCATGAAAGCGAGGTAAATGATCTTTTTGTGTTTAGGGTTAAAGAAAGCCAGGGGTTTGCCACTCGCATTCTCATGCTGGTTACTTTGTATGATAGCCGCAGTTTCGGCTTCTGCATCGGTTACACCGATCTGTAACATGATCGCTTTGGCTTTGGCGAGGTCATTCTTTTTGGTGATGAGCCAGCGCGGACTTTCCGACACACCGAATACCAGCAGCGTATAAATGGTAGCGGGAAAAGCGAGTACACCCAGCATCCAGCGCCAGTCGTTCTCGCCGCCAACACCCTGCAGGAAATAATTGGATAAAAAGGCCACCAGGATCCCGAAAACGATATTGAACTGGTACAGCGCTCCCAAACGACCTCGGGTTACCGGGGTAGAGATCTCAGAAATATAAATAGGTGCCACTACCGAAGAAACACCGATACCCACACCACCGATAAAGCGAAAAAAAGAAAATATATACGGACCCGTGGCCAGAGCAGAACCTACTGCAGAAACGGCAAAGAGAATACCTACCCACAACAACACCGTTTTTCTTCCAAATACCTCTGTAGGAATGCCGCCAAAAATGGCCCCCAGCACGGTTCCCCACAAAGCCATCGACATGATAAAAAAGCCATGAAACAAAGGAGTGGTTTGCCAGAGTTCCTTAATGGGTTGGTTGGCACCGGAAATAACAACGGTATCGAAACCGAAAATAAAACCCGCCAGTGCCACTACAATTGACCACTGTACCAGTTTGCTTTTATTCATTGCAATCGATTTTGGTACAGGAAGATACGAGGAAAGTTGAACAGACGAACAGATGAACAGATGAACAAGGAACATCGAGCGGAGAGCCTTTAAAAAGGGGGCTACTTACTTTTTCATTCCACATTCGTCTGTTCCTTGTTCCTCTGTTCGATATTCCCCTGTTTCTCCCTCAGATCCATTTCATCTTTGGTGCTGCCGGAGGATGAAAATATCGAATTACGAACTAAACGGCCGATATAATCGTGCGCTCCTGGTTTTCCGTTCGATATTCGTCTGTTCCTTGTTCCTCTGTTCGATATTCCCTGATTCTCCCTCAGATCCATTTCATCTTTGGTGTTGCCGGAGGATGAGAATATCGAATTATGAACTAAACAGCGGATATAAGCGTGCGTTCCTGGTTTTCCGTTCGATATTCGTCTGTTCCTTGCTCCTCTGTTCGATATTCATCTGTTCCCTACCCGCCCGATCCCACCCGGTCCATCTCATCTTTGGCACTGCCGGATGTGCGGCGGGTGGTTTTGAGGGGTTTACCAAAGCGGTAAGTGAGTCCGAGATTAAACACCCGTGTATCTCTCCGCAGGATAAAATATTCTTCTGCTCCCGGAAAATCGGTGAGGCCTTCCATGACTTGTGTGAAGAACATATCCCGTACACTCAGCCGGAGGGTTCCTTTTTTATTGAATACCGGGCGGGCAACACCGGCAGATAGCTGCCCAGTGGGGTATAATAGCTCCTGCAGATCGTTACGGGCGCGGGTAGTATAAAAACCAGACAGTTCAAAGGTATACAGCTTGCCTGCTTTGAACTGGTTATTCATGCTCAGGTTCAGCTGCGATACATTGGAATTGTAGTTCACATTCTGGTAACCCTTTAATTCTTTGTGGTTATAGAGGGCCTGCCCGGAAAAACTCCACCAACTGAAGGGACTTGCCTGCACGGCCATGGAAATACCGAGGTTGGTCATACGACCCACATTGCCATTGGTGTATACAAGAATATCACTCCCCTCATTCAGGAATAACTGGGAGAAATAATCTTTGATGATGCTGTAAGAAACCGTGGTGGTAAGCCATTGGCGGTACTGGTGACTCAGCTCCATGTTCCAGCTATACTGTGGCAGAAAAAATGGGTTACCTCTTTCGTACGTGTATTTATTAATGATGGAAACATATGGATTCAATTTCTGAAAAGGTGGCCGGTCAATCCGGCGGCCGGCGGTAAGGGTGAAGGTGTTGGACGAATCGGCCTGTAAACTGATATAACCCGAAGGGAACAGTCCTGAATAGGTTCTGGAAAAAGCAGAGTCTTTTTGCCGTGCATTACCCAGCTGGTGTGCATTGAAATGCGTGTTCTCATAACGCAGGCCCAACTGGTAACTCAGCTTTGCGCTTTTCTGTTCAAAGCTGGTGTAGAGTGCATGAATATTTTCTTCGTATAAAAAATGATTGCTTTTGTTCAGGTCTTCTTTCCAGGCTGTGCCATCGAATATTTCATAGGCGGCCAGGTTATCGGTGCGGATAGAAGAGAGTTTATAACCCGATTCCAGCCTGGTATTTTTACCGAGCTGTGCCTTGTGGTCCAGCTTGGCAGAATGGATGGTGATGGTTGCCGGTAAGCTGCCGCGTGAACCTTCGTTATAGCCACCGGTAGCTTGTAACAGGTTGCTGAACGCCTGTGTATTGCCGATATCGTAGGACAAATAATCAAGATCTGCCGAGATCTCCTGTGTACGGGAGATCGTGTGTTTGGCATTCAGGTTAATGCCCCCGTTGCGAAAACGGCCGCGGGTAGCACCAAAGGTCCGGATGGTAGAATCAGTAACACCGCTTGCATTTTTCCAGTTAGCCAGCGCATCGCTGCTGCCCTTGCGGTTATTGGCAATGCCGGTAAAGGCAATACCAATGGTTGTTTGATTGGAGGCGTAAAAGTCCAGTCCTGCTTTTAAGGTATTACTGCTGTTCCGGTTAAGAAAGCCGGTAGGCTGATCTAACATGGAGAGTAAGGAACCGCTGGGGGTAAAATATTTCCGCAGTGCATAGATATCCATGAAACTCTTGCTGAAATTACTGCTCCAGGTGGCAAAAGCATTAAACCGGCCGTTGCGGTAATTCAGCACCAGGCTATTGTTGTTTTTGGGATATCGGCCCTGTGCAAAGGAAGTAGAAACCGTTCCGTTAAAACCTACCTGCCGGTTCTTCTTGGTTTTGATATTAATGATGCCGGCATTACCACTGGCGTCGTATTTGGCCGATGGACTGGTAATCAGTTCTATCTGTTCTACCTGCGAAGAGCTCATGCCGCTTAATAAATTATTCAGCTCGCTGCCGGATACATACGTGGGTTTATCATCTATCAATACCAGCACGCCGGCTTTACCCTGCAGGCTGATACCACCGTTCCTGTCTACCATCACCCCCGGCGATTTCTCCAGTACTTCCAGTATGGTGGTGCCGGCGTTGGTAACAGATGCGTCTACATTTACAATGGTTTTTCCCTGCGCCTGCTGTATAAAGGGCTTGCGTGAGCTGACGCTGACGTTAGCCAGTGTTTTGGCCAAGGGTTGTAATACGAGAGTGATTTTTCTGGCAGCCAGTTCTGCCGCAGCTAGGGGGAAGAGACCTGCTTCATATCCCACATAATTTACCCGGAGAAAGGATGCTTCCGGAATGGTCATGTAAAAAACCGACAGGCCGTTTTTATTGGTAACGGCAGTTTTCACCAGTTTTTTATCGCTGCCTTTCAGCCATTCTACTACGGCACCTTCCAGGGCTTCTTTCTGCCCGTTTACAACAGTTACACTAAAACTTTCGGCCGGAACCGTTGTTTGGCCGTTCACAAGAAACATGCACAACAGCAATAAAGCCAGCAATAAGATCAGTTGAAGCTTTCTCATGGCAGGAAATTAAAATAAAGCCGAGAATCCGGGGTGGGTTTTTGTTGAATGGCTGAATAAGGCATACAGAACCCTCTGTGCCCCCTCTGTGTCTCTGTGTTGAGACCGGATTCGGTAAATGATTTTTTCAACACAGAGACACGTAGGCAGGGAGTAACACAGAGCAAACCCGCTATGATCGCGATAGAATAATGGTTCGTTAGCCAAGCAGTCCGGCGGCTCTTTCCAGGTCTTCCGGTGTGTCTATTTCAATGCCCATATAATCGGTTACCACCATTTTTAAAGGAACACCGTTTTCGAGATAACGCAGACATTCGATTTTTTCGGCGGCTTCCAGCGGTGTCATCTCCCAGCTGGTGAAGTTGAGCAGGGCCTGTTTGCGGAACGCGTACACACCAATATGTTCGTAGTAAGTAATCGGAGATTCTTTGCTGCGCGGATAAGGAATCACGCTGCGCGAAAACAGCAAGGCGTTTCCGGTTTTATCAACGGCCACTTTTACATAGTTGGGATCATCGATAAATTGTTGTTCTTTCATCACCTGCATCAGGGAGGCTACCTGCACGCTTTTTCCGGCTTCTCCATCAAACACACGCAGTAATTTTTCAAGGGGTTCCCGTTTTACAAAGGGTTCATCGCCCTGCACATTCACCACCAGGTCCACGTCAAGCCCTGCTACGGCTTCTGCAATCCGGTCGCTGCCGCTTTCGTGATTTTTCAGGCTCATGATGGCTTTGCCACCATTCAATACGATCTCGTTAAAAATAATATCGCTGTCTGTTACTACATACACTTCATCAAACAAACCGGTAGCAAGTGTATTATCGTACGTATGACGGATCACCGTTTTGTTGCCCAGCAGCTGCATCAGCTTGGCCGGAAACCTGGTGGCGGCGTAACGGGCCGGAATAAAGGCACAGATCTTCATAAACAAGAGGTATTTTGAACCGTGCCTTTGTACCTTGTGAGAGAAATAAACTTACACAACAAGACAGGGGGGCACAGTTGGATTGTCTGGGTGCAAAAGTATTTTAATAATCTGTCTTTACGGTTTTATCAAAAGGAATCTGTAATTGAAAACCCAGGTTCTCATCTTTGGCATTATCCAACACGTCCAGTCCGTAGCGGACCTGTTCTATCGGGGTAGCATCATAGGTTCCGAAAAGACGGTCCCATACCGAAAAAATATTCCCGTAATTACTGTCTGTCTGCGGCCGCATATAATGATGATGCACTTTGTGCATGTTAGGCGATACAAGAAACCAGCTGAGCATATTATCGAGCCAGAGGGGTAAACGGATATTGGCATGACTGAATTGGGTAAACACCACACTCAGGCTCTGGTACATCATTACCATCCACATGGGGGCACCACAAACCACCACACCCACCATGGTAAAGATCACCCGCAACACACTTTCGCCGGGATGGTGACGGTTGGCCGTGGTGGTATCCACATGCGTATCGGCATGGTGCACCATGTGAAACTTCCACATCCATTTGATCTTATGTTCGAGAAAATGCACAAAATACGCGCCCGCAAGATCGAGCAATAATAATCCCGCAATCATGAATAACCACAAAGGCAGCTGCACGAGGTAGAGCAAACCGAATTGATGTGCCACCACCCAATCGCTCGCTTTTACGATCAGCAAAGCACAGGCAAAATTGATAATGATGGTAGTAAGGGTAAAAAAGAGATTGATGGAAGCGTGTTTCCATTTGTTATACCTAAACCCGAACATCGGGATCACCCCTTCGATGATCCAGAAAAAAGTAATGCCACCTGCCAGGATCAAAGCACGGTGCAAACTGGGGATCTGCTCAAAATAGCGGATAATATTTTCTACCATGGGGGCAATCGTTTAGACAGTCAATTTACTAAGAAATCCATTACAGGCAGTAAAGACCCGATGACTCTATTGTTTTCTCGCAAAGGTGCGGAAGGAGAGTTAAATAGGTAGTTGTATAGTTTTATGTCTTTGTTCTGCGTTCGGTGTTCGATATTCGGTGTTCGACATTCCTTGCTCATCTGTTCCTTGTTCGTCTGTTCATCTGTTCACACAAAAAAAGCCCCCGGAAACGGGGGCTTTACTATGGTGTAAAAGGCTTATTTAGTTATTCAGCATCAATGGCATCACCAGCATCAACAGGTCTTCTCCCTCGCCCTGTTCGGTGGGTTTGATAAGGCCGGCTTTGGTGGGGGTGGATAATTCCATCCGTACATCATCCGTATCGGCGGCATTCAGCATTTCGATCAGGAACTTGGCGTTGAAAGCGATCTGCAGGTCTTCGCCATCATACTGGCAGTTCATGCGCTCATTACCTTCAAAGCTGAAGTCTACATCCTGTGCGGCCATCTGTAATTCGCTGCCGGTAATATTCAGTGCCACCTGGTTGGTGCTTTTGTTACTGAACACGTTTACACGGCGCAGCGCATTCTGGAAATCGGCCTTGTTCACGATCAGGCGGTAAGGGTTATCTGCCGGGATCACCACTTTGTAATCGGGGAAACGGGCATCAATCAGTCTACAGATCATCTGCGTAGAACCATGGTTCACAAACAGGTGGTTACTGTTATAGCTGATGGTAAGTTCGTCTTCATTATCAGGTAAGGCATTCTTTAACAGGTTCAGCGGTTTTTTGGGAACGATGAAAGAATCTGTTTTGGATGCTTTGGTATCGGTTCTTTTGTAACGTACCAGCCTATGTGCATCAGTGGCCACAAACTGTACGCTGTCTTTGGTGAGTTCAAAGAAAACACCCGTCATAGCCGGACGCAGGTCATCGCTGCTTACCGCAAACAGGGTTTTGTTGATGGCGGTCAGCAAGGCGCTGCTGCTCATGGTAAAACCGGTGGTATCATCGGCAGCGGGCTCTTTCGGAAAATTATCCGGGTTTTCGCCCATTACCTTGTACTTACCGTTGTCGCTGGTGATCTCAACGGCAAAATTTTTGTCGATATTGAAAGTCAGGGGCTGGTCGGCAATATTCTTCAGCGAATCGAGCAGGATCTTGGCGGGGATACAAACCTTACCATTGGTCTTGCTTTCTACCTCCATCTGAACCCGCATCACGGTTTCGAGGTCCGTAGCTACTACATTGAGTTTTTTGTCCTGTATCTCAAATAAAAAGTCTTCCAGGATAGGTAAAACCGTGTTGGCATTGATCACACCGCTGATCTGTTGCAGGTGTTTTAACAACGAAGATGACGAAACAATAAATTTCATTCTACACAATTTAAGTTCGCAACAAACCTACTGTAAAATGTTAATATTCCGTCATAGAAATCACAGGCTGTTTCTTTAAAAAGACGAATGTGAATGAGTTGTGGATTGAGCCGATACTTGTTAACAGGAAAGGTTTTCCATCAGTTCCTGGTAAGTATTCCGGTTCACGGGTTTTACCAGGTAATCGGAAACGGATTTGTACGAGCGCGACCGCTGCATATCGGTGCTGTTAACTGATGAGCTGACCATGTAAACCGTGATGGGCTTAGGAAAAGAAGTGGCAAGTTTGTTATACTCTTCGAGAAACTCCCAGCCGTTCATCACGGGCATATTGATATCGAGAAAGATCACATCGGGCAGGGCATCCGGATTGGCAGGCAACTGTTCAATGAAATAGTTGAGGGCTTCTTTACCGTCGTAAAAGGAGTGAATCTGCTTGGCCAAACCGGTAGATTCCAGTATTACCCGGGCGGTGTACTGGTAGATATTATCGTCGTCGATCAGGCAAACGATATGTTTCTGTTTCACATCGGTCATGGTTCTTCAAATAAATAGTTACTTTAAGGAAAGAAAAGCGGGAGGATATTGGGAATTGTTTTCAAATATAGGCTATTATCCAATAAGTTGCACCCTTGAAACAGCGTGTTACCCCCGAAATGGCTTACCCTAAGATCCGCCACTACTGCGGGTATAGCGAGCGTTGCCATTATGAAGTACGGGAGAAGCTTTTTAGTTTCGGCCTCTTCCAAAAAGACGTGGAAATCCTGCTCTCCCGGCTGATTGAGGAGGATTACCTGAACGAAGAGCGGTTTGCGGTGCTTTTTGCCGGCGGCCATTTTCGCCAGCGCAAATGGGGCCGCACCCGGATCGTGTATGCCCTGCGGCAGAAAAAGGTAAGTGAACAGAATATCCGCCGGGCGCTAAAGGAAATAGACGAAACCGAATACCTGGCCACCCTGCAAAAACTGGCCCAGGCAAAGTGGAAAAGCCTGAAAGACGAACAATATATGAACCGGGAAGCCAAAACAACGGCTTTCCTGTTACAAAAAGGCTATGAAAGACCGCTGATACAGCATGCCATCACTACACTGAAATCCGGTAAAGAAACATAAATCGTAGGTAACTGCATGAGAAAATGGGTACAAAAGGGTTGGTTATGGATGATCTGCTGTTGTATGGTCGGACAGGGGCGTGCACAAACCCGTTCAACCCCAACTTATGGCAGGGAGTTTACCCTTACTACCGACAATGACGCGTACCTGTTACAGAAAAAAGATGCCTATTATACCAATGGCTTTTCTTTCAACCTCAGAACCGCCAAAGAAATAAAAGGGAAAAGGGTGATCAGTTCTTATGAACTGGGACAAAAGATCTACACCCCCCTCATCCGGAAAACCACTGGTCCCAAAGATATTGACCGTCCCTATTGCGGTTATCTATACCTGCAGTTCATGCAAACCCGTTTTCCGGCCAACGATGCTGTACTACAGTACCAGGCTACACTGGCACAGGTAGGGCAGGCTTCTTTGGGCGAAGATATCCAGAACAGTTATCATAAAATGCTGGGATATGCCCGTTTTACCGGCTGGCAATACCAGGTGCAGAATGCGTTGGGCATTGATGCCGGTATCAAATATGCCCAAACCCTGTTACAGGACAGCAGCCTGTTCAAATTTGTACCCGTAATAGAAGCCAGCCTGGGGATGAACTACACCTATGCCGGTATTGGTACCTATTTCTGCCTGGGCGCATTTGAAAAGAACCAGCAAAGCGCTTTGTGGAATACGAGACTGCAAAAAAAAGCCGTAAAAACCGATAGAAAGTTTGAATTGTTCGCCTACTGGTATCCACAGGTATTGTTCCAGGGATATAATGTTACGGTACAGGGAGGTTTAATCAGTAAGGGCCAGGGTGCCGTGCTGGCAGATCCTGAGCCGGTGATGTTTCTGCAGCATATCGGGCTATGTTTTGCCAACGGCAGATTTACCACCAACCTGGCACTGGTAATACAGTCTAAGGAAACCACCACCCAAATCGATTCACATCAATACGGATCTGTGCAGCTGAGTTATCGTTTCCATTAACTTGCAGGGTATAATACTTCCCCCATGCCAACACTTAGTTTTACCATCATTCAAACCCGCGTACACTGGGAAGATAAGCAAGCCAACCTGGCCATGCTGGAAGAAAAGATCCTGGGCATCCGCGAAAAAACCGAGATCGTGGTACTGCCTGAAATGTTCAGTACCGGGTTCAGCATGCGCCCCCAACTACTGGCCGAGACAATGGACGGTACTACGGTACAATGGATGAAACGGGTGGCTGCTACCAGAAAAATCGTACTCACCGGCAGTGTTATTATAGAAGAGGAGGGCCATTATTATAACCGCCTGCTCTGGGTATTGCCCGATGGCAAACTGGGCTATTACGATAAAAGGCACCGTTTTGCTTTTGCGGGCGAGGACAAGGAATACACGGCTGGTAACAAAAGGCTGATCGCACAGGTCAAAGGCTGGAAGATCAACCTGCAGGTATGTTACGATCTCCGTTTCCCGGTGTGGGCAAGGCAGCAATCAACCGATACACCCGAATACGATGTGTTATTGTATGTAGCCAACTGGCCCGAGCGAAGAAGTCATGCCTGGAAAACCTTACTAACGGCCAGAGCCATTGAAAACCAGTGCTTTGTAGTGGGTGTGAACCGGGTGGGAGAAGATGGAAACGGGATCCATCACAGTGGCGACAGTATGGTAGTGGATGCACTGGGCGTTACTTTGTATCATAAACAGGAGGAAGAAGATATCTATACCATCATTCTCGAAAAAGACAGGCTGCAGGATGTAAGACAAAAATTTCCTTTCTGGAAAGATGCCGACCAATATAAAATTTTACCCAACGAAGAAGATTGACATGACAAAAACCTATTACGCGGATAAAGTATTTACCGGAGAAGAGTGGCTGCAGGGAAAGGTAGTAATAGTGCAGGATGGAAAGATCGTAGACATAAGCGCAGCGACCTCGTTGGCAGAAACACCCGCGGAAAAATATCCTGTGATAGCACCGGCTTTTATGGACATACAGATCTATGGAGCCTATGACAGATTACTGGCCGTTTACCCCGAAGCCGCTTCCCTGCATAAATTATATGATTACTGCAGCAAAGGTGGTGCTTCTCATTTTCAACCTACTGTTGCCACCAATTCTACAGAAGTGTTTTTTGCGTGTATAGATGCTGTAAGGGCCTACCGGAAAGAAGGGGGTAAGGGTTGTATCGGTTTGCATGTAGAAGGTCCCTGGTTACACCCCGTTCGCAAAGGGGCCCACCTGGAAAAGTTTATACACTCACCTACGGTTGAAGAAGCAAAAGAGCTGCTGGAGTACGGCAAGGAAGTGATCACCATGATCACATTGGCGCCGGAAGTATGCAGTAAAGAAGTGATAGAGCTGATCCGCTCTTACGGGGTCATTATTTCTGCTGGTCATAGCAATGCTACCTACGCCGAAGCCACCAAGGCTTTTGATGAAGGGATTACCACTGCCACGCATTTATTCAATGCCATGAGCCCGCTGCAACACCGCGCACCCGGACTGGTTGGCGCTATTTTTAACCATCCCAAAGCCATGGCCAGTATTGTACCGGACGGGTTTCATGTAGATTTTGCAGCGATCCGCATCGCTAAAAAAATCATGCAGGAGCGTTTGTTTGTGATCACGGATGCGGTAACAGAAACCACGGAAGGTCCTTACCCGCACCACCTGGCCGGCAACAGGTACGAATCCAACGGCATTCTCAGCGGCTCTGCTTTAACCATGGCCAGCTCCGTACGTAAACTGGTAGAGAATGTTGGTATTGATCCGGGTGAAGCCCTGCGAATGGTGAGTTTATACCCCGCGCAGGTCATGCAAAAAGCCCATACCATGGGCCGGATCGCCAAAAACTATGATGCCAACCTGGTAATGCTGAACAACGAATGGGAAGTACTGGGGCTGGTTACTGCCTGATCATTGCTGAAAAGCGTTCCAGCCTTGTGCGGTAATGGGAAAAGTATTTCCGCCCTTGGTATGCAGTTTGCAACCTTCTTCAATATCTGTCATATAACCGATCACACTGATCTCTTCGTTGAGGGTGATCTTGTCGTAGTCTTCCTGTTTCAGGGTAAAGATCAACTCATAATCTTCCCCGCCATTTAATGCACAAACAGTGGGATCGAGTCCGAATTTGAAAGCGGCCTGTCTGCTATCGTCTGCAATCGGTAGTTTTTCTTCATAGATCACACAACCCAGACTGCTTTGTTTACAGAGATGTAATACTTCGCTGCTGATACCATCGCTCACATCCATCATAGAGGTTGGCAGTATATCATTCTGTTCAAAAAATTCGATGGTTTCTTTGCGCGCTTCCGGTTTCAGCAGGCGGCCTACGATATAACTTTCGTTCTCGAGGTCTGGCTGCAGTTGTGGGTTTTCGAGGTAGATCTTTTTTTCTCTTTCCATCAGTGTTAAACCCAGGAAAGCGCCGCCCAGATCGCCGCTAACGCAGATCAGGTCTCCTTTCTGTGCGGTACTGCGTTTTACCAGTTTCTCCGGAACCACTTCGCCGAGGGCGGTTACAGAAATGATAAAACCTTTGTTGGACGAAGAGGTATCTCCTCCTACCAGGTCTACCCCGTGTTTTTCGCAGGCAATGTAAACACCTTCATAAAACTCGTCCAGTGCTTCCAGGCTGAACCGGTTGCTGATGGCGATGCTCATGGTGATCTGTGTAGGCTGTGCATTCATGGCATATACGTCGCTGAGGTTTACCATCACGGCTTTGTAGCCTAGGTGTTTCAGCGGGGTGTACATAAGGTCAAAGTGAATACCTTCTACCAGCAGGTCGGTAGTAATGACGGTCTGTTTGCCAAAATGATCGATCACGGCCGCATCATCGCCCACACCCAGTACGGTAGAAGCATTGTGTATTTCAAAATTGCGGGTAAGATGATCGATCAGACCAAATTCTCCCAACTCACTGATTTCTGTTCTTTGATCCATAGTAATACCAATTATATATGCTTTTTGTAACGCTGCTTTTTCTAAAACTCCCCTCCGTTTACGATTCTCAGTAGCTCATCATGGATCTTGCCGTTGGTGGCAATGATATGGGGTTGGTAGGGAGAGTAATGATCGCCATTAAAGTCGGTTACTTTACCACCGGCTTCTTCTACAATCAGAAAACCTGCGGCACTATCCCATGCCTGTAATTTATGTTCGTAAAAACCATCAAACCTGCCGGCGGCTACCCAGCAAAGATCGATAGCGGCACTGCCGAGCCGGCGAACAGGAACTCCTTTGCGGATCAGTTTGGAGAAAATTTCTATCGGTCCGTTAGCGGTATCCAGGTAGGTATAGGGGAAACCGGTAACGAGGCAGCTGTTGATGACTTCGGTTTTTTCGCTTACATGAATTCTTTTATCGTTCATAGTAGCGCCAAAACCATGCTGCGCAAAAAATAATTCTTTCAGAAAAGGATTGTATACGGCACCCATGATCATCTGGCCATTGTGTTCCACTGCGATACTCACACAGCAGATCGGAATGCCATTGGCAAAATTGACAGTACCATCGATAGGGTCGATGATCCATTTGTACGATGAGTCCATCACAATCTCGCCACTCTCTTCACTCAGGATAAAATGATCGGGAAATTCTTTCTGGATCACTTCAAAAATGGCTTTTTCAGCAGCATGGTCCGCTTCTGTAACCAGGTTATTGATCCCCTCTTTGTTACTCACTTTGAATTCACCATTAAAAAAACGGGTGATCTCTGCCGCGCCGGCTTCTGTTGCTTTCAGCAACGTGTGTTTTAACATCATGCTGCAAAAGTAAGAAAAGACCACCAAGCTATCTATTCTGGCTGCCCCTATCCGGTATCCAGCACCCAGAATCCAGTATCTTGTACCCAGAATCAGACCGTGCAGCTATCCATCATCATAGTTAATTATAATGTCAGGTATTTTCTCGAACAATGCCTGCATTCCGTGTTACGGGCATCTGCCGGGCTTGATACGGAATGTTTTGTGATCGATAACGGCTCTACCGATGGCAGCCTGGCATATCTGCAACCCTTGTTTCCCACAGTCAGTTTCATAGAGAATGGGGGTAATCCCGGTTTTGCCAAAGCCAATAACCAGGTGCTGCCGCTGTGCACCGGCGAATATGTGCTGTTTCTGAACCCGGATACACTGGTTCCGGAAGACGCATTCCGGTCATGTCTGTCCTATATCAAAGCACAACCCGCCGCCGGTGCAATGGGTGTAAGAATGGTGGATGGAAGGGGCCGGTTTTTGCCGGAGAGTAAACGATCGTTTCCCTCCCCGCTCACTGCTTTTTTCAAACTTACCGGACTGGCCGCCGCTTTTCCCCGTTCGGGATGGTTTAACCGTTATGCATTGGGTAATCTGGATGAGTTCGCCAATCACAAAGTAGCCGTACTGGCGGGTGCCTGTTTGCTGGTACAACGGGAGCTGCTTTTGCAGTTACAGGGGTTTGATGAAAATTATTTTTTGTATGGGGAGGATATTGACCTGAGTTACCGCATTCGCCAGGCAGGATATGAGAATCATTATTTTGCCGGTACCACCATCCTGCATTTTAAAGGTGAAAGTGCGGGTAGTAATAGTCTGCGCCATGTAAAATATTTTTATGAAGCCATGCAGGTATTTGTGCGTAAACATTACCGGGGCGGTAGCAGAAAACTGCTGGTATTGTTTTTACAGGCGGCCATTGTATTACGCGGGTTCCTGTCTGCAGGGAAACGTTTGATAAAACCTTTACGATGGCCCCTGGCGGATCTGTTTACTGTGTGGATCAGCCTACTATCCTTTCGTTTTTTCTGGGTACAGCAGTTCCGCAACGGGAAAGATTTTGGGGTGCATCTGCTGGACTATGGCCTTATGCTATGCGCTTTGTTATTTGTGTCGGTAGCTGCTTTTGCAGGTTTATATGATCAGCGCGGGCGGATCTCGCAGCTGTTCTCATCGCTCCTGTTTGCTGTAATCAGTTTGCTGGCCCTGTATTCGTTACTGCCCGAAAGCCTTCGCTTTTCCAGGGGGGTCATGTTGTGGGGCAGTTTACTGGCGGTAGTAATCATGTTGCTGCTGCGCAGATTCTTTCAACAGCCGGGACAAAGCAGCGAAGAAGACGCAACGGTGGTGGTGGCTTCTGCCGGAGATTACAGTAAGCTGCTTCCGCTTCTCCAAAAAGAAATGATGGATGAATGGCTGCTCGGCCGCATCTCGCCGCAGGCTGGTGATGAGGAAGCCATAGGTGCGCTGGCGGCATTGCCCACCCTCAGCCACCAACTGGGTATTAAAAGAGTGATCTTTTGTATCGGCGATCTCAGGCTGCAGGAGGTATTGCCGGTAATGCAGGCCTGCCGCCAACAACCACTCCGCTTCCTGTTTAATGCATCCGGTAGTAACAGCATAGTGGGTAGCCAAACAGGGGCACCCGGCACAAGTATCATCACACCCTTTGTTTCGTATGCCATTGCAGAACCCTATCAGCAACGAATGAAAAGGTTGGTTGATCTGGCCATAGCGATACTCTTTTTGATAACCCTGCCCCTGCATCTTTTTCTGCAACCCAGGTTTGGCGGTTTTGTGCAAAATATTTTTCTTGTATTGCTGGGTAAACGAACATGGGTAGGTTATGCTTCTCCATTAAACAGATTACCTGTCATCAAAGAGGGTGTTGTAACTTTCATGGGAAAACATACCTTATTCGCTCCCGATGTGCGGGAACAGGCTGATCGGCGTTATGCCAAACAGTACGACTGGTGGGAAGATGCCCGTACAGTGGTTCGGTATTACCGCCAACTGGGAGGATGATACAGGTACTGGAAAGGCGGTGGCTCATCACAAATCGTAGCATAATTACGGCATTTGCGTTAGCTTCGTGGCTTCTAAAAACCGGCTTCTAACGATGGCTATACTTGATATCAAGCTTCCTAATACCATTTTAAAAGCACTCAGGCTGCCACAGAACAATCCGCGCAGGCAGCAGATCAAAGTATTGAAAAAACTGCTCCGCAAAGCCAGGTTTACCGAGTTTGGTCAGCAATACCTTTTCGACGAGATCCTCCTCAGCAAACACCCCGG